>JAEUKG010000588.1 GCA_016794325.1 Myxococcales bacterium
AGGCGCTCGGCGTGAAGCTCGAGTACTACGGCAAAGACGCCGCCCACCCGGCGTCGCCGAGCGGCGGGCTCTTCAACGACGTCGGTCCCATCGACAACGGCAAGCCGCTCGAGAAGCTCGCGCTCGTCGAGGCGATCGCGAAGCGGCACCAGGGCAAGCTCAAGGTCCTCGCGTTCAGCTTCGGCTACGCCGACGTGCGCGACGCCGACCTCGCGCGGGTGCAGGCCGAATACGCGCGCGTCGCCGCGGCGGTGAAGAAGACGGGCGCGGTGATGGTCCACGTGACGCCGCCGCTCGTCTTCGACGTCGCCGAGAACCCTCCGAAGATGAAGATGCGCTCGTGGATGCTCTCGACGTTCGCTGCGGACCCGATCTTCGATCTCCAAGACGTCGAGAGCCGCGAGGGCGCCGCGCGCTGCGAGCGCGGCGGCGTGTGGCGCATCTGCCCGAGCGTGCGCTCCACCGCGGCGTGCCCGAGCAAGAGCCAGGGCGTCGACAACGACGGGCAGGGGCACCTCTGCGAGAAGAAGGCGGCCGTCCTCGCCAAGGCCATGCTCTACACGTTCGCCCTCGCCGCGCGCTGAGGCCGCCGACGCCGAGCCTCGCGGGCGGGGTGGCGTTCGTGGGGTGGAGCACGCGGGCGGGGCGGTGCGCGCGCGCAGGCGTCGAGGCCGCGCGGCGCGGCGAGGCTCTCGGCGCGGTGGGGCTATCGGCCTGGCCGAGAGGGCTTGCGGCGGCCCCCCGAGGCCGGTATTCCGGAGAGCATGCGCGTCGTCCCTTGCTCCGGCGAGAAGCCCTGCTCGAGGCAGATCTCGATCAGCCAAGTCCCCGGCGGAAACCCCGTCGCCAACGCGAACCCCGAGGTGTACGCGGCTTCGTGGACGCGCTGCGCGTGCGGGGCCTACACCTGCGACCGGTGTCTCGCGGCGCAGGGCGGCAAGTGCCGCTGCGGCCAGGCGGCGAGCGTGCTCTCGGAGCGCGAGCGGATCGACATCGCGCTCGGCGGGCCGCCCCCCGCGCCCGGCGCCGCGCTGCCGCTCCGCGCGATGGTCGAGGAGCTGGGCGCGCAGATCGACGCCGAGCTCGGCGCCGGTCACGGCGATCGCGCGCGGGCGACGGCGGCGCTCGCCGCCACGCTGCTCTCGACCCAAGGGCCCGGCGCGCCCGAGGCCGACCTCCCTTGGCTGTCGGCCTTCGGCGAGCGCTTCGTCGCGTGGGGGCTCTTCGCCGAGGGCGTCGCGTTCTGGGGCGCGCTCCTTCCGGTCCTCGCGCAGCGTGGCAAGGGCGCGGCGACGGCGGAGGGCAAGCGCGCGATCGCGTACCTCGGAGCGTGCCGCGCGCTCGCCGGCGACATCACCGGCGCGTCGCCCGACGCGCACCCGATCGTGTCGGCGCTCGACGGCGCGCTCGGCGCGTCCGACGCGCTCACCGCCCGAGTGAAGCAGAAGCTGGGGCCCCTGGCCCCGCTCGCGGCGCACGGCGCGCCTCCGATGAACCTCGCGCCGCCGGCGCCGGTGCCGGCTTCGGTGCGCGCGGGATTCGACGGCGTCACCGGGCTCGCGGTGTGGCTCACCCTCGCGTTCCTCGACATCGCCAGCGCCGACGGCGTCATCGACGAGTCCGAGCACGACGCGTGGAAGAAGGCGATGACCCGGGCCGAGCTCCCGGACGTCTGGGCGCGCTTCGGCCTCCCTGCCCTGCAGGGGATGCTCGAGAAGGGGATGCTCCAAGACCTCTCGACCGAATACGCGACCCTCCCCCACGAGGTCCGGGGCAAGATGGGCGAGACGCTCGTCGACTTCATGATGGCCGACGGCGTCGTCGATCCCCGCGAGGTCGTGGCGGTGAAGAAGATCGCCGGCTGGCTGGGGGTCACCCCGAAGCTGCCGGGCTGAGGCTCGGGCGCGGTCAACCCGCGCGGCGGGTCAGCGGCGAGCGGAGCGTCGGCGGCGCGATCGAGAACGGGCCCTGCGCGCGCGGCGGCGCGACGCTGTACGCTCGCGGGCTCGGAGCCGCGCCGAGATCGGGGAGCGTGTCGGCCCACGGTCGCACCGGGCGGGGGCCGTCGGCGGAGCTCGGGGCGCGCACGGTCGGAGCACCCGAGTCGGCCTCGTCGAACGAAGCCAGAGAGCGCGTGAGGTCCAGCCCGCGGGAGTCCTGTCGGTCCATGCCGCTCCCCATCGCAAGGGAGATGCCAGCCAGCCTTCAGCAGCAGTTTCCGATGGTTACCGGCCCGCGCCGGAACCCCGCCCGCGTTCCTGCACGCGCACCGCACGTTCGCGCACGCGCCCCCGCACGAGGAGCCCCCGCACGAGGAGCCCCCGCACGAGGAGCCCCGCCCGAGGAGCCCCGCCCGAGGAGCCCCCGCACGAGGAGCCCCCGCAGGAGGAGATGGCTGGCGGGCCAACGAATTTCGGCGGTGGCGGCGTGGCGGCGCCGGATTTCGATGGCGCGTGGGCCTGCTCCGCCGTGGTCACCCGGATGACCACGCCGTCGCTCGCCGAAGGCGGGGCGCCGCGCGCGAAAGGGCGCTTTACGCAAAAGAAAGGGGAGGTAGACTGCTCGTTTGGTGGATTGGGCAGAATCGACGGCTTCGGAGTTCGCGCTCCCCTGGGGAGGGCGCGCGGCTCGTCCCGCAAAACCGGTGCTTCATCTCGTGCTCGTCTGGTCTCTGGACGAGCCTCACCGCCTCGGCGAGTGTTTCCCCGTGGAGGAGGCCGTGTGCCTCGGCCGCGGCGGGCCGCTCTCCGACGACCCCGCGCCTCGTGGCGGGTTCTTCCGCAGCCGCCCAGGCCAGGCCGCGCCCTGCCCACCGGTCGGCAACGCGCGGGTCTCGCGTCTCCACCTGGTCCTCGCGCCCGAGGGGGACGCGCTGCGCGTGCGCTCGCTCGGGCGGGCGCCGCTGAAGATCAACGGCACGTTGACCAAAGACGGGCTCGCCCGCGAGGGCGACGTGGTGGAGATCCACAACGCCGCGGTCTTCTACGTCAGCCTCCGCCCGCGCGTGCTGCCGGCGGCGCCGGGCGTCGGCGACGCGTTCGGCTTCGGTGAGCCCGACGCGTTCGGTCTCGTCGGCGAGAGCGAGGCCGCGTGGGCGCTGCGGCAGGCGTACGCCTTCGCGGCGTCGACCGATCGTCACGTGCTCGTCCTCGGCGAGAGCGGCGTCGGCAAGGAGCTGGCCGCGCGGAGCATCCACGGGATGTCGGATCGGCACGAGCGGCCCTTCATCGCGCGCAACGCGGCGACGATGCCCGACACGCTCATCGACGCCGAGCTCTTCGGCAACGCCAAGAACTATCCCAACGCGGGGATGCCGGAGCGGGCGGGCCTGGTGGGGGAGGCCGACGGCTCGACCCTCTTCCTCGACGAGATCGGCGACCTCCCCGAGAAGTCCCAGGTCCACCTGCTCCGCGTGCTCGACTCCGACGGCGAGTACCAGCGGCTCGGCGAGGCGCGATCGCGCCGCTCCGCGTTCCGCCTCGTCGCGGCGACGAACCGCGCGGCCCAGTCGCTCAAGCACGACTTCCTCGCGCGCTTCGTCCACCGCATCGAGATCCCGGGCCTGCCGCAGCGCCGCGAGGACATCCCCCTCGTCGTCGCCCGCATCTTGTCGACCATCGCCGCGAAGAACCCGCGGATCGGCGAGCGCTTCTTCGAGCGTCGCGCGGGCGCGCTCGCCGAGGCGCGCATCACCCCCGAGCTCGTCTCGCGGCTCATCCGCCACCCCTTCACCCACCACGTCCGCGAGCTCGAGCGCGTGCTCTGGCTCGCGATCGGCTGCGCGCAGGCCGACTACATCGGCGTCACGCCCGAGGTCGAGGGCGAGCTGCGCGACTCGGCGGAGTCGGCCACCGAGGTCGCCGAGATCGGCAAGGAGGCGCTCGAGCGGGCGCTCGCCGACAACGATCGCAGCCCCACCAAGGCGGCCAAGGCGCTCGGCCTCAAGAACCGCTACGTGCTCATCCGGCTCCTCAAGAAGCACGGCCTCTCGGCGGGCACCGACTCCGACAAGGACGATCGATGAGCTCACGAGCCGCCCTCTTGCGCGACACCCTCGAGATCGCGCTCTGCGACGATCGCTTCCCCGCGCTCTTCTACGACAAGCTCTTCGCCGCCCGCCCCTCGCTGCGGCCGATGTTCACCCGCAACAGCCCGGGCGCGCAGCAGAAGATGTTCGCCCAGAAGCTCGCCGCGATCGTCGACTCCGTCGACCAGCCGGAGCTCCTGCGCGCAGAGGCGCGCGCGATCGCGAAGTCGCACGCGAGCTACGGGATCCGACCCGAGATGTACGGGTGGGTCGGGGAGGCGCTGATCGCCGCGCTGCGCGAGGCGGTGGGGCCCGGCGAGTGGACGGCGGAGGCCGAGGCCGCGTGGACCGAGGCCTACACCGCGGTGGCCGAGGCGGTCCTCGCGGAGCCCCCCGCGTGAGCGAGCGCGCCCGGCGGATTGTTCCCGTTCGGGCAACGATCCGTGGCGCCCGCGCCCCGTTTCGCTGCTGCCGGGGCGCGGCTACGTTGCACGCATGATCACGCTCCGACCGGCCGCCGAGCGCGGCCACGCCGATCACGGCTGGCTCGACTCCCACCACACCTTCTCGTTCGCCGACTACCACGACCCCGCCCACATGGGCTTTCGGGTCCTCCGGGTCATCAACGACGACCGCGTCGCGCCCGGCAAGGGGTTCGGCACGCACGGTCACCGGGACATGGAGATCGTCTCCTACGTCCTCTCGGGCGCGCTCGGGCACAAAGACTCGATGGGCACGGGCTCCACCATCCGACCCGGCGACGTGCAGCGCATGACGGCGGGCACGGGCGTCACCCACAGCGAGATGAACGCCTCGGCGACCGAGCCCGTGCACTTCCTCCAGATCTGGATCCTGCCGGAGCGCCGCGATCTCACCCCCGGCTACGAGCAGAAGACGTTCCCCGAGTCCGACAAGCGCGGCAAGCTCCGCCTCGTCGCCTCGAGGGACGGCCGCGACGGGAGCGTCACCGTGCACCAGGACGTGGCGCTCTGGGCCGGGCTCTTCGACGCCGGGGAGAAGGCGACGTTCGCCCTCGCGCCCGGGCGTCACGCGTGGGTCCACGTCGCGCGCGGCGCCGTCCTCCTGAACGGCCTCGCCATGCGCGAGGGCGACGGCGCGAAGGTCGAGGGGGAGGCCGCGCTCGAGATCGCCGGCGTCGCGAGCAGCGAGGTCCTCGTCTTCGATCTCTGCTAAAACCCGGGCCCGATGGCCCTGAAGAAGCCCAAGCTCGTCCCCCAGGTCACGACCCTGTGGGACTATCCCTCCCAGCACTACGGCGACCGGGAGCAGGGGAGCCAGGACTACCGCGGCGCGACGCCGTCCTACGTGATCTGGAACGTGCTCCATCGCTTCACCCAGCCGGGAGAGCGCGTCCTCGATCCGTTCTGCGGCAGCGGCACCACCCTCGACGTGGCCAAGGACCTCGGCCGCGTGGGGGTGGGCTTCGACCTCGCGCCCACGCGCGCGGACATCCAGCAGGCCGACGCCCGCAGCCTCCCGCTGAAGAGCGCGAGCGTCGACCTCGTCTTCATGGACCCGCCGTACGCGGACAACCTCGAGTACTCCGACGACCCGCGCTGCATCGGCAAGCTCAAGGCCGACGGCCGCTACCAGAAGGCGATGCGGCTCGCGATCGACGAGAGCCTGCGCGTGCTCCGCGACGGGCGCGTGCTCGCGATCTACGTCTGCGACGTGTTCAAGAAGGACCGGGGGTTCTTCCCCCTCGGCTTCGAGCTCTTCGAGATCGCCCGCCAGAAGGCGATCCCCCACGACGTCGTCGCCGTCACCCGCCGGAACAAGACCCTCGAGATGGGCAACTACCGCAAGGCCGCCGACGAGGGCGGCTTCTTCCTCCGCGGGTTCAACTACCTGATGCTCTTCAAGAAGCGGGCGCCGCGCCCGTAACGACGAGCGGCGGCGCCGCGAGGCGCGGGGGTGCCGCGCCCGCTCAGGCGCGCGACGTCTCCCGGAGGCGCGGGATGAGCTCGGCGAAGTTGCACGGCCGGTAGCGCGCGTCGAGCTGGTGCACGAGGATCTCGTCCCACGCGTCGCGGCAGGCGCCGGTCGACCCGGGCAGGGCGAACACGTAGGTCCCGTTCACGACGCCGGCGGTGGCGCGCGATTGGATCGTCGACAGGCCGATCGTCTTCAGGCTCACCGCGCGGAACACCTCCCCGAAGCCGGGGATCAGCTTCTCGCAGACCGCGTGGAGCGCCTCCGGGGTGACGTCCCGCCCGGTGACGCCGGTGCCGCCGGTGACGAGCACGACGTCGACGGACGGGTCGTCGCCGAGCTCGCGCAGCCGCCCCTCGATGGCCGGCGTGTCGTCGGTGACGATGGTGCGGCTCACCACGTGGTGGCCTGCCGCCCGGGCCCGATCCTCGAGGGTCTTGCCGGAGGTGTCGGTCTCCAAGGTGCGGGTGTCGGACACCGTGAGCACCGCGATCGAGAGGGGGACGAACGAGCGAGACGGATCGATGCCGAACCCCATGTCTTCACAAACCCTTCTTCAGCGGGCGCGGGCCGGCTTCGGGCGCGCCGCCGTCTTTGTGGCCGATGTAGATCCCGGCGTCCTCGTGGACGTCGAGCAGCGTGTTCACGACTTGGGTGGGCGTGGCCGCGTTCTCGATCTTCTTCAAGGTCAGCTTGAGGGTCGCGGCCTCCACGACCTTGAGCTTCGCCTCCACCTGGTCCCTGGCCGGGCCCGACATCGCCGCGAGCCCGAGGCGGAGGTTCTTCTCGGTGTCGCGCCACAGCGCCGCCGCGCCTTCGGCGGCGCGCGGCAGCCCGTCGCCGTAGCTCGGCCCCGGCCCGCCTCGCAGCGACAGGTGCTTGTGAACGCAGGCGGAGTGCTCGGCCGACGTCTCGGGCGGGAGCTTCTTCGGATCCGCGCCCTCGCCGAGGGCGGCGTACGTGTCGCAGGCGCCGGGGACGCTCTCGGCGACGCTCCGGAGCAAGATCGGGAAGTCCTTCTCGTCGTCGAAGGCGCGGCCGACGGCGGGCGCGCTCGCCGCCATCGCCCGCGCGACCGCGAGGCGCAGGGCGTCGACCCCCGGGCCCTTGCCGCTCTTGAGCTGGAGGCCCCACGCGGCGGAGTCGCCGAAGGCGCTGCCCCGTTTGTCGCGGGTGAGCACGACCGCCACCGTCGCGCACGCCGCTTGGTCGGCGGGCTCGCGCACGAAGCCCTTCTTGGAGCCGAGGTCGTTCGCCATCGCGGTGAGGCAGGCGGCGGCGTCGGCGGCCTTGGGGCACGCGGGCAACCCGGCGGTCGCCTCCGCGATCTTCGACGCGTCGTCGCTCACGAGCGCGTCCTTCACCTTGTCGATGCGCGCGAGCGACGGCGGCGCCTTCTTCTCGCCGCACGCGGCCGTCATCGCGAGCGCGAGGACGGCGATCGTTCCCAGGCCTCCGGCGACGGCGTTTCCGGCTCGCATGGCGCGGTGCTTAACACATCCGCCGCGCGGCCGCGAGGCGGCCAGGGTCATTGGCACACGTCCTTGCCGCCGATGTCGCAGTCGCCGCTCTTGCACGCGGCGTCGGTGCTGCAGTGTTTGCCCTTCGGCTGGCGCGGCTCGCACTTCTTGTCGCAGTAGGCGTCGCGCTCGCACGTGCGCGGGTCGAGCGCGTCGCAGGCCTCGTCGACCTTGCCCGGCGACTCCCGGCACACCCCGCCCGCGCACAGGAGCGGGGCCTTGCAGTGGCGGCTCCGGGTGCACGACGCGCCCGGCCCGCGGTCGGGCGCGCACACCGCGCCCGAGGGCCCCTCGTGGCAGTGCAGGCCGTCGCCGCACGACCGGGCGCCGCTCACCGACGTGTCGACGCAGGCCGCGCCCTCGGCGCGCCCCGAGCGCTCGCACCGCTCGGTCTTCAGGTTGCAGAACACGTCGGGCCCGCAGCCCAGGGGGAAGAGCGTGCACTTTGCACCCTCCTTGAGGCCGCCGACGACGACGCGGTTGCACGCGGGCAGACGCAAGAGGTCGGCGATGCCGCGGAGGGCGGGGGTGGGCTCGGCGGTGCCGGCCTCGAGGCAGCCGGGGATCGCGTCGGCGTCGAAGATCGCCGCGCCCTCCTTCGCGAGCCCGTCGAGCTCCTCGGTGCAGTGCTGCTTGAGCTTCTCGAGGCGGCCCGGGCTCGGGCTCTTCAGCATGCGGCAGAGCTCGGCCGCGACCTCGGGCGCCGACATGCGGCGCGTCACCACCCGCGGGGGCGGCGGGGCCTCGGCGGACTTGGGCGCGGCGACGGGCCGGTCGGCGAGCCAGAACTCCCCGCAGGAGGCGCTCGCGAGCGCGACGACGAGCCCGGCCGCCGCGCGAACGGCGAGGACGGTGGAGGGGGCTTGTCGTGACCGCACGTCGAGTCGCAGCTTACACCGGCGCCGGGCGAAGCGCAGCGCGAGGGGCCTCGCGCTGCGCGCCGCGCGACGTCAGACGGTGGCGAAGGCCGCGTCGGGGATGTCGATCGCGGTCTTGTCCTCCGCGCCCATGAGCTCGGCCTTGTGGGTCACGCCGGGGAGGACGTTGCGTGTAAAGTACAACGCTGCCTGGACCTTGCCGGTGTAGAAGGCGTGGTCCGGGTGGGCGGCGTCGACCTTGGCGCGCGCCTCCTCGGCGATGACCGCGCCCTGCAGCAGCAGCCACGCGACGGTGAGCTCGCTCATCATCTCGAGGAAGCGGTTGGCCGCGAGGGGGACGAGCGCGAGCTGCCCGCTCTGGAACCACATGAGCAGGCGCATCGCGCTGCCGCCGACGGCCTCTTGCGCCGCGCCGAGCGCCTTGACGGCGGGCCCGAGGGTCGCGTGCCCGGAGTGCGCCGCGACGAACTTGGCGACGTCGCCGAGGAAGGACTGGAGGTTCGCGCCCCCGGCCTGCCCGAGCTTGCGGCCCACGAGGTCCATCGCCTGGATGTGGTTCGTGCCCTCGTAGATGCTGAAGATCTTCGCGTCGCGGCAGTACTGCTCGACCGGGTAGTCGCGGGTGTAGCCGGCGCCGCCGTACGTCTGGATCGCGGTCTCGCACACGCGGAAGCCCTGGTCGGAGCCGTAGGACTTCACCAGCGGGACGAGGAGGTCGACCTGGCCCTGGTGGTAGGCCACCTGGGCCTCGTCTTTGCCCGAGTGGACGCGCACCTGGTCCTGGTGGAACGCGAGCTTGACGGCGAGGGCGCGCAGGCCCTCGACGCGGGCCTTCATGTCGAGGAGCATGCGCCGCACGTCGGCGTGCTGCATGATCGGCACGCGGGGCGCGGTCGCGTCCTTCCAGTGGGTGATGCTCGAGCCCTGCTTGCGCTCGCGCGCGTACTCGAGGGCGTTGAGGTACGCGGTCGAGGCGACGGCGAAGCCCTGGACGCCCACCGCGATGCGCGCGGTGTTCATCATCTTGAACATCTGCGCCATGCCCTGGTTGATCTTCTCCTCGCCGCCGACGGGCCAGCCGACGCACTTCTCGTTCTCGCCGAAGACGAGGACGCAGGTGGCCGAGCCGTTGATGCCCATCTTGTGCTCGAGCGCGCCGACCGCCACGTCGTTGGTCTGGCCGAGCGTGCCGTCCTCGGACGTTCGCACGCGGGGCACGATGAAGAGCGTGAGGCCCTTGGTGCCGGCGGGCGCGCCGTCCACGCGCGCGAGCACGAGGTGGATGACGTTCTCCGCGAGGTCGTGGTCGCCGCCGGAGATGAAGATCTTGGTGCCGGTGATGGTGTAGCTGCCGTCGGCGTTCTTCTTGGCGGTGGTCTTGGCGGAGCCGACGTCGGTGCCGGCGTGCGGCTCGGTGAGGCACATCGTGCCGCCCCACTTGCCCGAGTACATGCGCTCGCAATAGAGCTTCTTCTGCTCGGGGGTGCCGAAGTGCTGGATGACCTCGGCGGCGCCGTGGGCGAGGCCGGGGTACATCGCGAACGCGGCGTTGGAGCCGGCGAGGAGCTCGAGCACCAGCGCCTGCACGGCGGCCGGCGAGCCGGCGCCGCCGTAGTCGGGCGAGACGCCGATCGAGTTCCATCCCGCTTCGTACAGTTGCTTCCACGCGTCCTTGAAGCCCGGCGGCGTGATGACGCGCCCGCCCTCGAGCTTGCAGCCGTGCGTGTCGCCGACGACGTTGAGCGGCCCGGTGACCTCGCGGACCCACCGGTACACCTCCTGGAGCGTGGTCTTGACCTCCTCCTCGCCCCACGCCTCGTACGGCGCCTTGCCGAGCACCTCGTTCACGCGGAACTGCTCGAAGAGCAGGAAGAACATCTCGCGCAGGTCGGCCTTGTATCGGTTGATGGCTTGGACGGGCTTCGTCACGCTCGTGCTCCTTGAAGAGAGCCAGCTCGGCTCACCCCTGATCGTGGGCCCGTTTGCGCTGTGCGTCAAGGACGGACTGAATGGCCATTCATATTTTGGTGCGCGAGTCTTTGCGTAATATCAATGAGTTACGCAAATATGTCGCCGGGCGTGTCCGTCAGGGCGTCACGGCGAGCGGCCGCGCGGGGGTGAGGGTCCGGGGTTGATCCTCCGAGGTCGTGCGGGTCTCGGCCTCGGGGACGAGCACGCGGCCGGGGAGCGTGAAGCGGACGGGCAGGGCGATCGTCTCCTCCACCTGCACGGTGGGTCGGAGGTAGAGCACGCCCTGGCGCGACGTGACGCCCTTCACCGGAGCGGCGAGCTCGACGCCCGGCGGCAGCGGCATGCGCGTGAGGAGGGCGGCGCCCCGGCCGAGGCCGACCTTGTAGCTCACGTGCACCACGCCGGTCGTGCCGGCGCGCGCGTCGTTCGGCCACGTGACCGACACCGCGACCGGTGCGATCGTCTGGTCGGGGGCGCCGGCGAACGGGCGGAGCGCGGGCCGCTCGAGGCGAGCGAGCACCGGCCCGCCGCTCACCGCGACCGCGACCTCGGTGGTGCGCGGGCCGAGCGGCAGGACCGCGCTCCCCGAGGGGCCGAGGTCGACGACGCGGCGCACGCCGGCGTCGAGCACCGTCACCCGCGAAGGCGCCGCCGCCGGCGACAGCCCAGCGACGAGGCGCACGACGTCGCGCGTCGCCTCGGTGGATCCGTAGCCGCCGCGCGCGTCGCGCATCGCGAGGGCGAGCGCGGTGAGGCGCGCTTCGGCCCGGGGGTCCTTCGACCACGCCGCCGCCGAGCGCGCGAGCGCGGTGAGCACGATCACCCGGTCGCCGCGCGGGCCCTCGAACGCCGGCTCGGCGACGGCCTCGGCCTTGGTGAGGCGCGCGAGCTCGCGCGCCAGCGAGGCCCCGAGCGGCGCGCGGTGCGGCCGGTCGGCGAGGGCGTGCACCGCGCGCGCGAGGTCGAGCGCGCCCTTGCCGTCGGTCTTCGCGGTGAGCGCGGTGAAGCAGGCGAGGGGGCCGCTGTCATTGGGCGGAGGCTCGGCCTCCAAGAACCACGCGAGCGGCGCCGCCTCGAGGTCGATCTCGCGCGGGCACGCCGGCGGCGTCGGGCGCGGCCGGGCCGCGGTGCGAGGCGCCTCCGGATCCGGCAGCGCGTGGAGGGCGGCGCGGGCGTGGGCGAGCTTGAGCCGGGGCGCGTCCCCGGTGTGCTCACGGAGATAGCCGCGGGCCGTCGCGGCGACGGAGCGCGCTCGGGTCACCAGCCAGTGCTTGCCCTGGGGCTCGGCGACGCGGTCGACGCGCGCCGCGATCTCGAGGAGATCGGCGAGCGCGTCGGGCGGCGTGCTCGCGTCGGCCTCGATCGACCCGAGGGCGGCGATGAGCGTGTCCTCGAAGCCGGACTCGAGCACGAGGCGCGCGTTGCCCCGCGGCGCGTAGCCGGCGGGGGTCGTGATCGCGAGGGTGGTCACGCCGTCGACCCGCGCGCTCGTCGCGAGGACGCGCGGCTCGCCCGCGGGATCGATCGTCATCTCCTGGGCGACGCGGTCGGTCTCGGCGGGAGTCCGCAGGGTCGCGCTCGCGACGCCGCGCCCCTCGGCGCGGGCGACGAAGCGCGCGAAGACGGAGCGGACCGACGTCGGCGGTACGTCGACGGAGAGCACCCGCGGGGCGCCGGGCGCGAGCGCGAGCCCGCCCTCGCCGCCGACGTCGAGCGTGACCGACTTCGCGGCGCTCGTCCGGTTGCGGACCACGATCCGGGCGGAGACCTCGTCGCCGACGGTGAGCTTGCGGCCGAGGTCGAGGCGCGCCGAGACCGGCAAGAACGCCGCCGCCTCCACCACCGCCGTCGCCCACTGGCCCGCGTCGGTCCGCCCGAGCACCGCGATGCGGTAGGTCGTCTCCGCGTCCCCGAGCGGCACGCGGAGCGTCGCGCGCCCGGCAGCGTCGGTGCGCACCGGCTCGGTCCAGCGAACCGTGTCGGTCGTGATCCCGAAGCCCGTGCGGACGTTCGGCGACTTGCTCGTCGAGCTGCCGCCGAGCCGGCCGTGCCCGGAGCCGTAGCCGCTCCCGGTCCCGGTGCCCGAGCCGTGGCCGAGCGTCGTGCCGGTGAGCCGGTCGAACATGGACTGCCACGCCTGCACGGTGGCGTCGCCGACGCGCATGTCCCACCGGGCGTCCACGATCTCGTCCTCGCCCATCGCGTCGGCGTAGGGCGTGCCGGCGCGCACCACCCGGGCGAAGGGGTCGCGCACGTCGTCGGCGTTGCCGATCTGGCCGTCGGGCCCCGGCGATCGGAGCTCGTAGCCCTTGGCGGGTGTGATGAACGGGATAGTCGGGCCCTGGCTCGGTACGATCTGGATCGTGCCGCCCCAGGGGTCGAGCAGCGCCTCGCTGGTGAGCTTGCCCTCGCGGACGATGCGCCGGAGCATCGCCGCGGGATCGCGGAGGGCGGGCTCGTCTCCGTCGAGCTGCTCCCCCTGCCGGTACGAACGCATCGCGACGAGCACGTTGAAGAGCTTGAGCCGCGTCACGCGGCGCGCGACGACGTCGAACGTCACCTGGGGATCGACCAGCATGAGGTCGCCGAGGGCGAAGGGCTCGCCGCCCGGGGTCGTGGGCGGCTCCTTCATCGCCGCGGTCACGAGCGTCATCAGCTCGGGGTTCCAGGTCCACCGGCCGTTCTGCTTGCGCCGCACGTCGCGGAGGCTCTCGGGCGTCTGGGACTGGTACACCGCGCCCTCGAGCGAGTGGAGCACCTCGCTGAACGTGCGCTTGAGGGTCGCGGTCGCGTGGGCGCCGGGGTCCGACGCCGGCGCGAGGGTCGCGCCCTCGGCGCGGCCGAGGAGCGCGCGCCGCAGCGTCTCCGCCGAGGGATCGCCCTCGAGCAGCGCGTCGCAGCGCGCGCGGGGGGCCCCGATCGCG
>JAEUKG010000765.1 GCA_016794325.1 Myxococcales bacterium
GCTCGCGTCGTGGAGAGACTCCGCGAGCACCTCCTTGCCCGTCCCCGTCTCGCCCTCGATCAGCACACCGACCTCGCTGCGGGCGACGCGCGCGAAAAGAGGGTAGAGTACACGCATCTCGGGGCTGATCCCGGCGAGGCCGCCGAAGCGGGCGTCGGTCGCCGCTTCCACGGAGTGGGCGGCGCCGTCCGAGTCGAGGCGCAGCACCGTGTCGCCGAGCCGGACCGAGCTCCCGCTGGTGACCCAGGCTTCTCGGATGGCGGTCTCGCCCACCCACGTGCCGTTCCGCGAGTCGAGATCGACGAGGAGCGTGCGGCCCGAGTGACCGACGAGGGCGGCGTGACGCCTCGACACGGTGCGGTCGGACAGCGCGACGTCGCACGCGGGGCTGGTGCCGAGGGTCGCGCGTCGCGTCGCCACGCCGTCGAGTGAGAACGCGCGCCCGCGGTCGGGGCCGGCCACCACCGTGACGGTCCAGCGCTCGGACGTCGGAGGCGCGAGCTGGGTGCGCGCGGCAAGCTGGGTGGTCAGCTCGTCCGACATCGTCGCACCTCAGAGCTTGAACGGGCGGGGTGCGTAGGTGAAGCCGCCGTAGATGATGCCCTGCGTCGTCGTCGAGTCGAGGTTCGCGTTCGACAGGTCTTGGATGCCGAGGCGGCCTCCGATGTCGACCGAGGCCTCGCGGGTGATGCGGTAGCCGAGCCCGACGTCGCCGACGCCGAGGGTGTAGCGCGAGATCGAGTCGAGGCTGCCGAGCGTGCGCGCGGCCGTCATCTGGGTCTGCACGTAGAGCTGCTTCGTGAGGTCGACGTTGGCGGCGAAGGTGCCGCTCGTCCGAGGCTCGTATTCGCCGGCGAAGAGGTTGACCCAGGGCGCCTGCCGGGCGACGAGCGCGAGCCGGAGGCCCTTCTTGCGGTAGACGACGCTCGCCTCGCCGGTGGGGGCGAGCTTGGTGCCTTGCGTCCGCGTCTGGGCGATCGTGGCGCCGAGCGCGAGCTCGGTCGTCGTCCGGGTCGAGAAGCGGTGCTGCCAGCGCTGCTCGCCGAACACGTTGGTGATGGGCGCGCCCTCGCGATCGCGCTCGTAGTTGCCCGCGACGTCGAGCTGGGCGGCGAGCACCTGCGTGTAGGCTGCACCGACCAGGGTGCTGAAGGTGTCTTCTTTGGTCGCGCGGACGTCGAGGTGGAGCTCGCCCACCGGCCCCCGCGAGAGCGGGATGGTCGCCCGCGACTCCCCGTCGGCGCCGCCGAAGGCGTTGTAGCGGACGAGCGGCCGCACCGACAGGAACCGGGTCAGCCGATACGTGAACGCCGCCTGGGGCTGGTAGAAGACGACGGTGAAGCGCGCCGCGCGGTCGGCCGGGAGGATGGGGTACGGCTCCGCGGGGACGCCGTCACCCTGCCACGGCCGCTGGTAGAGCAGGGCCGACGTCGTGATGGAGCCGTACGCGCCGAAGCCGGCCAGCGAGAGGCGCCACCGTGGCCGCCCGATCTCGAGGGCGAAGCCGCCGACCTGGTAGGGGCTGAACTTGGAGCGCCGGTCGGAGAAGTCCCCCGACACCGCGTTCACCGTGTTCGGGAGGATGAAGCGCGGCGAGTAGAGGACGCCGAGCTGGTCGTCGCCGCCGTGCCAGACGTGGTCGAAGCGGAGGATGGGCGCGAGCTCCGTCTCGAGCGCGGCGTCATCGGTGCTCCCGACGGTGCTCTCGCTCGACTCGATGCGTTCGCGCGCCTCGACGCGCACCTGCGCCGTGACGGTGCTCTGCGATGCCAGCGGGACGTGGACGAAGGGCAGCACCGGGCTTCGCCCGTTCTAACATGAAGCGCGAGGTCGTGGCCGCCGAATCTGCGGCGCCACGCCCCCGGTCGCCCCGCTCGGGCTCACCAGCGCATGTTCGCGAAGACCGGCAGGCCGAGCCGGTCGCGCACGTCGCGCGGCTCGAAGAAGACGCCCGAGAACCGGTCGGCCACCGACGCCACGAAGAGGGCGAGGGCGATGGTCGCGAGGAGGCCCACGACCGCGGCGATGAGGGACACCGGCTTCTTGGGCGCGCCGGGCACCTCGGGGGGCTTCGTGACCGAATACCGGTTCTTGAACGCGAGCTCCTGGCTCTGCTGCTCCGCCTTCTTCTTCTCGAGCTCGTACTGCATCTCGCCGTACTGCGTGCGTGCGAGCTCGTACAGGCCCTTCAGGTCCTCGGCGGATCGGGGCGCGGTCGGCACGCCCGGGTCCGGCGCTCCCGGCTGCGCGACCATCACCGTCTCTTTCTTGGTGGTGCCGCGGTTCTTCGACGCCTCGTACTCCTCGCGGATCGTGCGCTCCTGCGCGCGCAGCGAGACGAGCTCGGGCGGATCCTGCTGCGTCGAGGCGATGTTCGCCTTGAGGGCGATCATGTCGGGGTGCCCAGGGGCGTAGGTCGCCTGCATCTCGGAGAGCTTGTTGTTGAGCTCCATCAGGCGCTGCTTCTTCGCGTCCTCGCGGGCCGCGATGTCGGCGCGCACGAGCTCGAGCTTCTTCGCGAGCGCCGGGTCGCCGCCGGCCTCCACCACCGCGACGTCGCGCGTCTGCGCGACGAACTTGGTGCCGGGCTTGGTCGGGTTCTTGGCGGCCTCGGCCTGCTGCCACTTGTCGAAGAGATCGCCGACCTGCTTGCGCTTCTCGTCGACCTTCTGCTGGGTCGCGCGCAGCTGCTCGGGGAGCACGCCGACCTCGACCTGGAAGCGCTTCTTCTGGAAGTTGTCGACGGCGGCCTGGACGATGTCCCGCGCCGACTCCGGCTCGGTCCAATCGAGCGAGAACGTCACGGTCGTCGCGTCGACGTCGACCCGGAGGCGCGCCTCGATCATGCGCACCAGCGCTTCGAACTTCTGGTCGTCGGTGGGCATCGGCGTGCCCAGCTTCTCGTTCATCGCGTCGATCAGGCGGCGGTGCGGCTGGCGCATCTTGTCCCAACGATCGACGAGCTTCGTCTGCTGGACGATGGAGATGATGTTGTCGCGAGCGATGACCTGCTCGACGTACTCCTTCGCGAGCGCCTTCTGCTCGTCGCCGGTCTGGGGGAAGGTGTTGCCTCCGCCCGCGCCCAGCGTCTGCGTCCGAGTCACGAGGATGCGCCCCTCGACGCCGTAGGTCCGGGGAGCGAGCATCGCGGCGACGATGGTGAGCGCGATGCCCAGCATGATCATCGCCGCGCTGAGGAGCTTGCGCCGGCTCGCCGAGCGCGCGGCCTCCCGGACGCGGTCGGTCATGCTGACTTGCGGCTCGTCGTCGTCACCCGACGACTGCGCCGACGCGCGCGCGGTGGCGCCCATCGTCATGCCGGGTCGTCGCGCGCCGCCGACGACCTGAATCTTCGGGTCGGGGCGGAAGAGGGTTCGGTCTTGCTCCCATTTCATGCAGGTGGGCTCCAGTACGGCCAATCGCGAGGATCGATCAGTCGAGCGTCCATCAAGATACCCAACTTGCGGGAGGTGGGTAAAGCGTTCGGCGCACTGCGTCACGAAGGTGTGACGAGACCGCACATCGCCTCTCACCCCGATCCGGGCGGTCGAGGTGGCCTACCAGAGCGGGTTTTCGGTCGCGGTCGGCGCAGGGGGAGCCGTGGCCGTGGCCGTCGGCGGAGGATCCGCGGTCGCGGTGGCGGTCGCCGTCGGCGCGACCGCCGCACCGGCGTCGCGCACCGCCGGGGGACGATGCGTGACCGTGGGAGCGCCGGTGAGAGCCATCGGAGGTTGCGTCGCGGTGGCGGTGGCGGTGGCGGCGGTGGTCGTCGCGGTGGTCGTCGCCGCGGCGGTGGTGGTCGCGGTGGTGGTCGCGGTGGTGGTCGCGGTGGACGTCGCCGTGGTCGTCGTCGACGGGGTCGCGGTCGGCGCGCTCGTGGTCGTCGTCGGCGCTTGGGTCGCCGGCGTCTTCACCGGGGTCACCGAGGCCTTCTTGACGGCGAACACGATGGCGAACGCCACACCCGCCGTGACGAGGCCCGCGACGACGGACAAGAGGAGGCGCTGCTGCCGTTTCTTCTGCGCCGCGTCGGGCGCGACGTCGAGCTCGTCGACGCTGGAGTCGAGCGGCGGCGGGTAGGTGAGGTCGGGGAAGCTCGGCTGACGCGCCTGCGCCGGCATCGCCTGCGGCGGCGCGCTCGTCGGGTTCGGCAGCTGGCCCCCCGGGGCCGACGGCGCGGGGAGGTACGGCTGCGGCGCGGCTTCGGCGATCACGGGCGCGGGAGGCGGCGGGGCCGGGGCGGGCGGAGGCGCGGGCGGCGCCGGCTGCGGCGCGGCCGCGGGAGCGGCCCCCACGAGGGGAGGCACGGGCACACCGGGCGGGAGCGGCCGCTTGCCGGGAGCGAACGGGTTCACCGGCGTCTGCGGAGCCATGCCGAGGGCGTTGCTCGGCATCGGTGGGCGTACAGGGATAGGATGGGCGGCGGCGGCGGGCGCCGGCGGAGCGGGCCGCTGGGCGGGCTGGCCAGCGGCGGGGAGCGGCCCCGTGGGCGGCTGCGCGGACTCGAACGTGCCGCTCGGGCTGTCCATCCCGAGGAGCGTCTTCTCGTCGAAGGTCGGCGCCGAGGTGACCTGGGTGACGCTGCCGTTGCTCCCGCCGCCGGTCGCGACGGGCTGCGGCGGAGGCGCGGCGGCGATCGGCGCGGGCTGCGGCGGAGGCGCCGGCGGCGGGGCTTCGCTCGCCACGCGCCGCTTGGTCTGCTCCATCGCCGCGCGCATGGCGCCGATGTTCTCCCAGCGGTCTTCCTTCTTGAACTGGAGCGCCGTGTCGATGACGAGCGCGACGTCGGGGTCGACGTCGGGGAGCACGCTGCGGACCGATCGCGCGCGGACCGTGGCCGCGGCCAAGAGGCGCGCCTGGATGGTCGGCGCCATGTGGACGGTCTCGCCGGTGAGCAAGGTGAAGAGGATGGCCCCGACCGCCCAGATGTCGCTCTTCGCGTCCACCGCGTCGCGCGTGCCCATGGCCTGCTCGGGCGCCATGAACGACGGCGTCCCGAGGACCATGCCCATCACGCTGAGCTTGCTCGCGCTCTTGCGGTCCTGGATGCGCGCGACGCCGAAGTCGAGCAGCTTGACCACGCCGTCGTTGCAGACGAACACGTTCTGCGGCTTGAGGTCGCGGTGGATGATGCCCGCGCCGTGCACGGCGGCGAGCGTGTCCATGATCTGGTCGCCGATCTCGAGCGTCTCCGCGAGCGAGAGCTTGCCCCCGCGCCGGATCCGGAGCCCCTCGAGGGTCTCGCCCTCGAGGAGGTCCATGGCGAGGAAGGGGCAACCGTCGTCGGTCATCCCGTCGTCGAAGACCTTCACGATCCCGCCGTGGCGCACGGAGTTGGTGAGGTAGCCCTCGCCCAAGAACCGCTCGCACACCGCGACGTCGGCCGAGAGCGAGCCGTGGAGGATCTTCAGCGCGGCGCGCGACCCGTTCCGGTGCGTGACGGCATAGACAGCGGCCATCGATCCGGAGCCCATGAGCGCGTCGATGCGCCATTTGCCGCCGATGATCGTGCCGACCCTTCGCTCCTCGGGCTCCATGGGCCAGGCTTCACCGTATCACAGTTTCTTCTGGGATCCTCACGCCGAGTGGGCGAGGCCTGCGGCGCAACACGTTGAAAATGCTTGGTTTTGCTGGGGAGACTTCAGGCTCGCCTCGCCGAGGGAGGCCCCTCGGGCCCGCCGCCGCCCGCCGCCGCCCGCGATCCGAAGGCGGCTCAGCGCCCGTCGCGCACGCCCTGCGCCGCGTCCGTGCGGACCGAGATGGCGTACGCCAGCGCGAAGAGGGTGAGCGTCATGTAGCTGTTGAACCCCTGGTCGCCCCAGACCTGCGCGACGCACGCGATGACGGTGCCGAGGGCGGTGAGGCCGCTCATGCGGTCGAGCGGCGTCTTGGCGCCGCGGTACGCCCGCATCGCCATCGTCCCCGCCACGGGGTAGACGAACCAGAGCGCGGTGAAGCCGACGACGCCGCCGACGGCCCAGATCCAGAGG
>JAEUKG010000595.1 GCA_016794325.1 Myxococcales bacterium
GCACGAGGCGGGGAGCGAGCTCCGCGAGCGCTTCGCGCGCGAGGCGCTCCTCCTCGCTGGCGTCGAGAGCAAACACGTGAGCCGCGTGCTCGGCTTCGGGTTCGAGCGCGGGCAGCCCTTCATCGTGCTCGAGCGCCTCGAGGGCGAGACGCTCGACGCGCGGCTGCGCCGCGAGGGGCCCATCCCGATGACGGTCGGGATGGGTTGGGTCGAGCAGCTCCTCCTCGGCGTGCGCGACGTCCACGCGTGCAACGTCATTCACCGCGACCTCAAGCCGTCGAACATCTTCCTGCAGGTGCAGCCGAGCAAGCTCCCCTCGGTGAAGCTCATCGACTTCGGCGTCGCGCGCCTGCTCGAGGTCGCGGGCTCGCCCGGCCTCACGTCCGCGAACCACCTCGTCGGCAGCATGGGGTACATGGCGCCAGAGCAGTTCCGCTCCGCCCACTCCGTGGGGTTCGCGGCCGACCTCTTCGCGGTCGGCGTCGTCGTGTTCCGGATGGCGACGGGCCAGCTCCCCTTCGTGAGCCGCTCGATCGAGCAGCTCGTCCGCATGAAGTGCGAGCGCGACCCGCCGCTCGTGTCGAGCATCGAGGGCGCGCCGCGCAACACCCAGCTCGATTGGTTCGTGGGCAAGGCCATGCAGCGGGATCCGGCGCAGCGCTTCCGCACCGCGCGCGAGATGCTCGAGGTGTGGCAGCGCGTGATGCCGCTGCTCCTCTTGGCGCCGGACGACGACCTCGTGACCAGCGTCGACGCCCGTCCCGCGCTCGACCCGGGCGTGGGCGCGACGACCCCGGCGCCGCCGCCATCGAGCGCGCCGGACGGCCTCGGCGCGCACCCCGCCGACGATCACGAGCCCACCATCCCCGGGCGCCCGTCGTTCGCGGACGACCCGCACCACCACGCGCTCGAGTCGTCGCGCACCGATCCTCGGATGTCGGTGCCGCGCGCGCCCTCGCGGTTTCCGTCGGCGGACGCCGTGGCGGCGGGCGTCGAGGACGGGCCGACCCGCAACGATCCCGGGCTGCAGAAGATCGTCGCGCAGGAGCTCGAACGCGCCCGGCGCCGCGGCGGCGCCCCCGAATAGGAGCTCAAGTCTTTGATCTCATTGGCGCGCGATCGGCGCCACGGGAGGCGGCGGGGCCGCTGAAAACACATTCCATGCCGTGACCGTTGACGTCCCCGCCCATGTGATTAGGTTGGCCGATGTCACAGGCTCACTTCCGAGCCTAAGGGCGCAGCAAAACAACACTTTTTTCGTGTCGCCGCCGCTCGCGGGTGGCGAATCTCATTGTCGTCGCCGCGGTAGGGCGGCGACACTGCCGCCCCGGCCCTCCGCGAGCACCGCTCGCCGCGGGACGTGTCGTGACGAAACTCGTGGGGCGGCGGACGCCGACCTCGTCAGGAAACATCCGTTTTTCGTAGTTGCTTCGCCGCGGCTCTGGAGCGGGCGATCGGCCTGGAGGACAGTCAGATGGGCAAGATCATCGGCATCGACCTGGGAACCACGAACAGCGTGGTCGCGATCATGGAAGGCCGTGAGCCGAAGGTGATCGTCAACGAAGAGGGCTCGCGCATCACGCCGAGCGTGGTCGCCTGGGACGACAAGGGCGAGGTCCTCGTCGGCCAGATCGCGAAGCGCCAAGCGGTGACGAACCCCGAGAACACGGTGTTCAGCTCCAAGCGCTTCATCGGCCGCCGCCTCGAAGAGGTGGGCGACGAGCTCAAGCGCGTGCCCTACCACGTCGTCCGCGCCGGCAACGGCGACACCGCGTTCCAGGTGCGCGACAAGGCGTTTTCGCCCCCCGAGGTGGCCGCCAAGGTCCTCCAGAAGCTGAAGAAGGCGGCCGAGGACTACCTCGGCGAGAAGGTGAACGAGGCGGTCATCACCGTCCCCGCGTACTTCAACGACGCGCAGCGCCAGGCGACGAAGGACGCGGGCCGCATCGCGGGCCTCGAGGTCAAGCGCATCGTCAACGAGCCCACCGCGGCTGCGCTCGCGTACGGCCTCGACAAGAAGAAGGACGAGATCATCGCCGTCTACGACTTCGGCGGCGGCACGTTCGACATCTCGATCCTCGAGGTCGGCGACAACGTCGTGCAGGTCATCTCGACCAACGGCGACACGCACCTCGGCGGCGACGACGTCGACAACCTGATCATCGACTGGCTCGTGGCCGAGTTCAAGAAGGGCCAGGGCATCGACCTCTCGAAGGACAAGATGGCCCTCCAGCGCCTCAAGGAGGCGGGCGAGAAGGCGAAGATCGAGCTCTCGAGCGTGCAGGAGACCACGATCAACCTGCCGTTCATCACCGTCGGCCCCGGCGGCCCGGTGCACCTCGACATGCGCCTGTCGCGCTCGAAGCTCGAGCAGATGATGGCCCCGCTCATCGAGCGCACGATGGAGCCGGTGAAGAAGGCGCTCCAGGACGCGAAGAAGACGCCCAAGGACATCCACGAGATCGTCCTCGTCGGCGGCTCCACCCGCATCCCGATGGTGCAGGAGACGGTGAAGAAGTTTTTCGCCAAGGAGCCCCACAAGGGCGTGAACCCCGACGAGGTCGTCGCCGTCGGCGCCGCGGTCCAGGCCGGCGTGCTCTCGGGCGACGTGAAGGACATGGTCCTCCTCGACGTCACGCCGCTCTCGCTCGGCGTCGAGACCCTCGGCGGCGTGATGACGCCGATGATCGCGCGCAACACCACGATCCCGACCCAGAAGAAGGAGATCTTCTCCACCGCCAGCGACAACCAGCCGTCGGTCGAGGTGCACATCCTCCAGGGCGAGCGCACCGAGGCCCGCTACAACCGCACCCTCGGCAAGTTCCACCTCGAGGGCATCATGCCGGCGCCGCGCGGCGTGCCGAAGGTCGAGGTCACGTTCGACATCGACGCGAACGGCATACTCAACGTGTCCGCCAAGGACCTCGCGACCGGCAAGGCCGTGAGCCGCCGCATCGAGGGCGCGAGCGGCCTCGCCGAGTCCGACATCCAGCGCATGGTGAAGGAGGCGCAGGAGCACGAGGCGGAGGACAAGGCCAAGCGCGAGCAGGTCGAGCGCCGGAACAAGCTCGACAACATGTGCTACACGCTCGAAAAGACGATCAGCGAGAACAAGGACAAGCTCCCCGCCGCGGAGCTGTCGAACCTCGAGCAGCTGATCAAGGACGGCCGCGAGGCCGTCGAGAAGCAGGACGACGAGAAGGTCGCGCAGACCCTCCAGAGCATGGAGAAGGAGGCGCACCGCCTCGCCGAGATGATGTACAAGAACGCCGGCCCGCAGGGCGGCGACGGCGGCGGCGCCGAGGCGAGCGACGCCAAGCCCGCGGGTGAGGGCGGCAAGAAGAAGGACGGCGGCGTCATCGACGCCGAGTTCGAAGAGACGTCGAACTGACCATCCGCCTCGCAGGCGCGAGAGCCCCGCGGTCGGGAGAGCGAGCACGGCTCGCCGCCCGGCACGCGGGGCTTCTTTTTGGGTTCTTTTGGACGATCGTCGGGAACGTCCACCTCGGGCCGTGCAACGATGGTCAAGAGCGGCGACGGATTCGCCGCCACGGGAGCCCTCGATGACATCGCTCGACGTACGCCGCCCTTCGACCCTCGCCCTCGGCTTGACCCTCGGCCTCGCGGCGCCGCTGCTCACCCTCCTCGCGTGCGGCAGCGACGGCGCGACCACACCTCCGGCCGCCGACGCGGCCACGTCGTCCTCGTCGTCCTCGTCGTCCTCGTCGTCCTCGTCGTCCTCGTCGTCTTCGTCGTCGTCCAGCTCGGGCGGCGCCGACGCTTCGAGCGACGCCGACGCGGGCGACGCCTGCAACGCGATCGCGCAGGTCGGGGCCGCCTACACCGCGACGTCGACGATGTCGGCTCCCCCGACGCTCCCCGGCGGGACGATCGTGCCGGGCACGTACGCGGCCACGGCGGCGACGATCCACTCGACCGCGCTCGCCGAGGGGAGCACCTTCCCCGGCCCCGTCGGCACCTACCGCCTCGGCGCCGACGGCACCTACGACCTCGTCGAGGAGCGCACCGGCGGCCAGCGGCGGACGAGCGGCGCGTACACCGTGAGCGGCAACGAGGTCACGTTCACCCGGCCGTGCCGCTCGCCCGCGTCGTCCCCGCTCTCTCCCGAGAAGCGCTTCTTCGAGGCGCGCGCCGACGGCCTCGTGCTCGGCTTCGACGACGGGTTCGCGGCGGGCGACTCGGCGACGTTCGTGACGTTCGCGAAGAAGTAGCGCGCGCGATCAGAGCGCCTGGCCGAGGTCGGCCGCCGTGTCCACGATCCACTGCCGGTGCTTGACGGGGTTGCCGCGGACGTCGCGATCCCACCGCTCGAAGGGCAGGTCGACGAAGCCGCTCGTGACCCGCGTGAGGGCGCCGGTGTCCTCGCGAAACGTCGGCCCGCCCGAGTCGCCGAAGCAGCCCACGTTCGTCTTCTTGCCCCACTCGAACGCGAAGCGCTGCTTGTTCAGCGCGCCGCGGAAGAAGATGACCCCGTCGCGGTCTTCGCACCCCGAGCCGTAGGTCGTCATCGCCGTCCCCTTCTTGGGGTCGGCGTCGGCGACGCGGGCCGGGCGCACCTTGCTCGCGCGCGTCAACGCGAGGAGGGCGAGGTCCTTGTCGCTCGCGGAGCTCGGGTCGGTGGTGAAGACGCGCACCGCCGACACGGTCGTCCGCTCGACGACGCCGCGGCTCTCGGTCACGAAGCTGTAGTCGCCGAGCGAGCTCGACCAGCCGACGCAGTGGGCCGCGGTGAGGACGAGCCGCGGCGCGACGAGCGTGGCCGTGCACGTGAAGCGCTCGTCCTCGAGCAGGATGCCCACCTCGGGGCGCTCGCTCGTGCGCTCGCCGCCAATGATGCTCTGCGACGACGAGGGCGGAGCCTCGGGCTCGGCGGCGCAGCCGACGGTGAGGCTGGCTGCAGCGAGGGTGAGGACAGTGGCGACGATCGAGGTGAGACGGGGCATCGAGAGACCTCCTTCTCGCCTCCCATCGCACGACGCGTGCCGACGCCCGTCGCGGGACAAACGCGCGCACTTCCGGACACTTGCACGAGTCGGTGCGCGGCTTCGCCGTTGCGTGTCCCGTCGTTGAGACAACGCGCG
Organism: Myxococcales bacterium; assembly: GCA_016794325.1. Taxonomy (GTDB): domain Bacteria; phylum Myxococcota_A; class Polyangia; order Polyangiales; family Polyangiaceae; genus SXNL01. The sequence goes on from JAEUKG010000595.1 coordinate 5,103, forward strand.
CTCATCGGTGAGACCATGAGGCGACCGGGCGCCCCGCGGACGGGCGCGCCGTGCCCTCGCGCGACGCTTCGCCCGGAGCGCGGAGCTACTTGGTGCCGCGCCCGGTGAGGAGCTTGTCGATGAGTCCCTGCGAGTAGCCGGACAGCTCGCGGAAGACGACGCCCATCCCGTCCTTCTCGGTGCGCACGACCTCGCCCACACCCTCGATGGCCTCGATGTCGTCCATGATGACGGTGAAGTGCAGGTTCACGCGGGTGCCCACCGGCAGGGGGTTCTGCGCCTTGATGAACACGCCCGTGCGGGAGATGTTCGTCACGTACTCCTGGATGAACGCGTCGAACGACTCGAACTCTTTGTTGATCGTGACCCGCTCGTCGCCGCGCTTGTCGTCCATCAGGGGAACGAGGATCGCCCGATCTCGGCCTCCGAGCAAGCGTCAGCCGAAATCCCGGACGATCTCGCCGGCGGCGCGGAGGCCGGAGAGCGCTCCGCCCTCCATGAAGCCCTGCCACTCGTAGAACGAGCTCGTCGTCTCCCCGGCGAAATAGAGGTTCCCGACGGCCTTCGCCTCGTTGTCGGCGATGGTCGTGAAGTACCCGAGGCCGTTCGCCGAGTAGCTGCCGCGCACGAACGGGTCCGACGGCCAGGGCTCGAGGTGGGCGACGACGCGACCGGCGGCGTCCCGACGCGCCTTGGCCTTCGCCCCGGGGTAGGCGAGATCGAAGGCGTCGAGGAACGCCTCGGCCTCGGCTTGCGCGTCGGTCATACCCGCGCCGAGCGCCCCGCCGGCGTAGTCGGTGATGACCCCGCGCGTCGCGGTCGCGTTCGAGGGGTTCGTCTCCCACGAGGTCTGGAGGTGGGCGCGATCGCTGTAGGCGGCGCCGCTCCCGCCCTGGTCCACCCAAGGGCGCCCCTCGAAGCCGATCATGAGCTTGGCGTTCGTCCCGTAGACGCTGTGATCGATCGCGTAGCGCTTCCAGTCGGGGATGCCGAGCGTCGGGTCGAGGTCCACGTGCTTGAGCATCGTGAACGGCAGCGACAAGACGACGGCGTCGTGGACCGCGGTCACGCTGGTCGAGCCCTCCCGGAACGTGAGCTCGATGCGGCCAGCCGGCGTCTTGCGCGCCGCGACGAGGGTGCGACCGTAGCGGATCTGCCCCGGGAGCTTCGCGACCAGGCCGCGGACGATCTGCTCGTTGCCGCCGATGACGTGGTAGCGCTCGTCGCTGAAGTTCCCCCAGAGGCGGAGCTTGGACTGACGCGACGCCTTGGCGAAGAGCAAGAACGCCAGGCACGACATCCGGTCGGTCGGGATGCCGTATTCGATCTCGTAGGCGACGTTGAGGAGCGCGGCGATGTTGGTGCCCGCGCCTCGCTCCTCGAGCCATTGCCGCAGGCTCGTCCGGTCGAGCGCCTGCTCGGCCGGCGTGAACGCGGCGGCGGTCGGAGAGCCGACGACGCGCAGGTCGTCGCGCATCGCGTCGACGAGCGCGCGGTATTCGTCGACCATCGTCGCCTCGGGGATGCGCTGCCCGCGGAACAGGTACACGGTCTCGCGCGCGGGCTTGGTGATGTCCTCGAGCGGCAGACCGAGCTCGCGCGCGTAGCCGATCATCGTCTTGTGCGGCGTGTCGATGAGCTCGCCGCCGCGCTCCACGACTTGCCCCGGGAACATGACGGGGCCGGGGATCGACCCGCCCATCGACCAGATGCGACCGCCCGCGCGCGCGTTCGCTTCGTGGACGGTCGCGACGACGCCGCGCTTCTTGAGATCGTAGGCGCACGCGATGCCCGCGATGCCCGCGCCGACGATGCCGACGCTCGCCGTGATCTTCTTGCCGGCGCCGGCGCCGAGGGAGCGCGCGCCGACGTCGCCGTCTGCGGCGGCGCCGCCGGCCGAGCACCCGCCGATCGCCACCGCTCCCGCCGCGACGAGGCCCACACGGAGGGCGTCGCGGCGGCTCATGCGAATGGGCTCCTGCGGCTCGGCGGAGCGAAGCGTGCGGGCGAGGCGACCGAAGAGAGGCGTGCGGCTCATGAACGAAGACCCTCCGAGCTCACCCCACCAGCAACCGCCATGCGAGGCATGGTGGGCGTCGGCGAGTCGAAATCCCCTGCAAAATCATGCATGGCAACTCCACTTACCTAGGCCTACCTGGTGGGATATCGATCCACCGAGCTCGCGGGCCGGCCGGCGAGCACTCCGAAATTCGTTGGCTGGCCAACGAATTTCGGGGACGGGGGTCCACCTCCGAAATGGGTTGGCTTGCCAACGAATTCGGCAACCCCTCGAGACCCCTCGAGAAACGTACGGCGGGGGGCCGCGCCGAGACTCGGCAGCATGCTACCCCATTGCGCGAACGCACCCGCCCGCGGACGAGGCCGGGGCCCGCGCGAGCTCGTCTGGCTGGCTAACGATCCCGACGGCGGCGGGTGGCTGCCGCGAGGGCGACGGCACCCGCGAGGACGGCGAACGCCCCGGCCCGCGCGAGCTCGTTTGGCTGGCTAACGATCCCGACGGCGGCGGGTGGCTGCCGCGAGGGCGACGGCGCCCGCGAGGACGGCGAACGCCCCGGCTCGGTCGGTCCGCGACGCGTTGCACGCGCAGCCGCTCGACGAGTCGCCGCCGCTGGCTCCGGCGGGGTCGCCGGACGACGATGCGCCCGCTCCCGACGAGCTCGACGACGCGCCTCCGGAAGACGTCGCGCCCGACGAGCTCGACGAGCTCGACGGCTTCGAGCCCGAGTCGACGCCGGCGTCCGACGAGGGCCCGACCGGGGTGCAGGTGGCGGCCTTGACGAGCGGGTTCGCGATCGCCGTGTCCGCCGCGAGGGCCGTCTTGTCGAAGAGCTTCTCGGCCTCGGCGTCGCCCGAGAGCCGCGCGCGGAAGAACGCCGTCGCGTAGCGCGCGTAGACCGCTTGCCGTGTCTTGTCGGCGCCGCCGCCGCAGAAGGTCGCGCACGCGATGCCCCGGTCGGCGTTCTCGCCGTCGCAGTGGGTCGACGCGACGACGTGCATCGCGACGAGCTCGCTCGGCGTCTGATCGCGGAAGCCCTCCCACTCGCCGGTGACGTTGCAGCTCGATCCGTCGGCGAAGAGGGCCAGGGTGGGCGCGCAGCCCGCCGCGTAGGCCGTCTTGCCCACGCCGCCGCGATCGACGGGGTCGAAGAGCACGACCGCCTGCGGCTGGGCCTTCGCGATCGCGAGCGTGGTCGCGAGGCCACCGGCGCTGTGGCCTTCGACGCCGACCTTCTTCGCGTCGACCTTGGCGCCGAGGCTCGTCGCCATGTACGTGACGAGGTCCTTGATGATGGTCGAGTTCTTGTCGGCGTCAGGCATGAGCGGCGACGGGAACGAGGGCACCGCCACCGCGAAGCCCCAGCTCGCGAAGTGCTGCGCCCACCCGACCTGGTTGTCGGCCGACGCGCTGAAGCCGTGGCTCGCGACGAGGATGGGGTACGGACCGGCGCCGTTCGGCACGATGACCTTGCCACCGGTCGCGCCCGTCGACGTCGGGAGGTTCGTCGTCGTCGTCGCCTCCGGCCCCTTCGCGCCGTAGTCGTTCGCAGCGAAGCTCGTCGCCTCGAGCCCGACGAGCGACGCGATCCCCAGCCCCAGCGCGAGCGCCTTCTTCATGCGCGCAAGGCTGCCGCCGGAAACGCCGTCGGTCAAGTCACAATCGACCGATCGGTCGCTCTTGAGACGTGGGCCTACTTGCCTTGCAAGTCGAACTGCTCGAGGTGGTACTCCTTGCGAGGTACCACGCTGATTTTCCTCATGTATCGGTTCTCGGTCTCGGCGACCGCGCTCTTCTCGGCGCCGAGGAGGACGTCCACGACGGCGGGGTGAGCGTTCACGACGATGGTGTAGCCGGGGAGATCGCTCTTCTTGCGGCGGATCTCGCGGAGGATCTCGTACGCGATCGTCTCCTTCGACTGGAGCTGGCCCGTGCCGTCGCAATAGAAGCAGGGCTCGTGCAGCATGCGCCCGAGGCTCTCGCGGGTGCGCTTGCGCGTCATCTCGATGAGGCCGAGATCGCTGATGCGGTTCAGCGTCGTCTTCGCCTTGTCCTTCTGCAGGAGCTCCTCGAGCGTGCGCCGAACCTTCTCGCGGTTCGACGACTTCTCCATGTCGATGAGGTCGAGGATGATGAGGCCGCCGATGTTGCGGAAGCGGAGCTGGTAGGCGATCTCGTTCACGGCCTCGAGGTTGGTCTTGAGGATCGTCTCCTCCATGTCCTTCGAGCCCTTGCCGACGAAGCGACCGGTGTTCACGTCGATCGCGGTGAGCGCCTCGGCCTGATCGATGATGAGGTAGCCGCCGCTCGGCAGCGGCACCTTGCGCGAGAGGGCGCGCTGGATCTCGTCCTCGATGCCGTAGGCGTCGAAGATGGGCTCCTCCTCGGTGTAGAGCTCGACGTCCTTCACCCGGTCGGGCGCGAACATCTCGACGAAGCGGCAGAGGCGCTCGTACTGGTGCTTGTCGTCGCACACGATCTTCTCGACCTCGTCGGTGAAGAGATCGCGCGCGACCTTGAGCACGATGTCGAGCTCGCTCATGAGGAGGTTGGGGGCGCGAGCGCCCTCGCGCTTCTTCGCGATCTCGCCCCAGAGGCGCACGAGGTAGCCGACGTCTTGCTTGAGGCCCTTCTTGGTGAGGCCCTCGGCGACGGTCCGCACGATGAGGCCGCCGGTCGGGGGCTTCACGCTGTCGATGACCTCGCGCAGGCGCGCCCGCTCCTTGTCGGAGCCGATGCGCTTCGAGATGCCGATGTGATCGACGGTCGGCAGGTACACGACGTAGCGGCCGGGCAGCGAGATGTGGCTGGAGCAGCGCGCGCCCTTCGTGCCGATCGGGTCCTTCGAGACCTGGACGATGATCTCCTGGCCCTCGCGCACGACCTCGCGGATCGGCGTCGACTTCGAGATCCGGCCGGGGACGTTGCCGCGATCGTTGCGGCTCCCCTCGCGCCCGCCGCGACCGCCTCGGCCGCCCTCGCGTCCGCCGCGACCGCCTCGGCCGCCCTCGCGTCCGCCGCCCTCGCGCCCGCGGGCGCCTTCGCGACCGGCGGTGCCGCCCTCGTCGCGGCGGCCGCGACCGCGGCGACCGCGGCGACGGCCGCGCCGATCGCCCTCGCGAGCCGCGGCGGGGCTCGCCGCGCGGGGGACCGGATCGCCGGGATCGGTGATGGTGAAGCCGGGCATGTCGGGGAACTCGTCGTCGACCGGCGCCGCGCCCTCGTCGCCCTCGTCGTCGGCGGCGAGCGACGGATCGCTCGCCTCGCCGACGTCGGGGTGCGAGGCGTCGGCGCGAGCTTCGTCGTCGCCGTCGTCGTCGTCGTCGCGGTCGTCGGCGTCGTCGGCCTCGTCGGCCTCGTCGCGGTCGTCGTCGTCGGTCAGGTCGCCGCTCGCCTCGCGCGCCTGCTCGTCCTCGCCGTCGCCTTCGTCGGCGGAGTCGAGATCGCGGGTCGACTCCTCGGCGCCGAGATCGCGCGCGCTCTCGGTGAGGTCCACCCCGGAGGTCGGCGGGTCCTCGAGGAGCGGCGCGGACTCGGCGAGCGCCGACACGTCGTCTTCGGTCTCGCGCTCGCTCGGCGGGCGGCTCGCGGGCCGCGGGGACGAGCCAGGAGCCGCCGCGACGGCGGGCTCGCCGGCCGGCGCCGCGGCGGCGTCGCCGCCCTCGGGCTCCGCCTCGGCCTCGGCCGCGCCCTCGTTCGTCTCGCCGTGGGCGAACTTGCGGCCGCCGGCGAGGTAGGTGTCGAAGTCGTCGGGGCGGATGAGGTCCTCGACGTGGAGGAACGCCGCGCGCTCTTGCCCGATGTCGATGAACGCGGCCTGGAGGCCGGGTAGGACCCGGGTAACCTTACCGAGATAGACGTTGCCGACGGTGCTCGCTGCGGCGCCGCCGCGCTCGATGTGGAGCTCGGCGATGATGCCGTCTTCGATCAGCGCAGCGCGGGTCTCACGGGGCTCGACGCTGAGGACGATGACGTTCTTGGCCATGGGAGGTGATTCTTTCCTGCCCAGGTGCGCCGCCGAGAGCCCCCCACGATCCGTCGTCGAGACCGCTCGCAAGCGGCGTGGCGCGGCCCGGACCTCCCCCGCTGGCGCATCCATCGAGCTGCCGGCGCGAGAGACGCCGCGACGAAGCCGCGGCGACCGCGCGGGATCCCCGCCCGAGAGGGGCGGTGAGCGCGCGCGGTGAGGTACGAGGTCGCAAAGCCTTCGCCATTTCGAGTCGGTGCCCCCTCGGGCGTGGGGGCGCGAACAGGCGCCCCGGGCACGGCCGCAGCGCGTAACGTGCGTGCGGCCTAAGTGTTGGGAAATCGTCGCTTTTCGGCGACGTGAGGCTGGGGTTTGGGATGTAAACTTTCGGAGCCCGCGACGCGGGCACCTGTCTCAAGGGTTACCGGAAATCGGCGGGCGTCGCCACTCCGATTTCGACCCTCGGCGCCACTCGAGACCTCGCCACCACGACGAATGGGGGGACGAACGGAGGGCTTAAAGGTCAAAGCCCCACCACACTCTTCCACGCTACCGTTGCTCCCTCTCGGGCCTGGCGGGGTTCACGCTTCCAAGTCGGTGAGGCCACACGCGCGACGGCCGCGAGCGGCCATGCGCAGGAAGGACAGTAACCCTTGCCCCTCCGGCTGTCACTCCCAAAGTCCGCGAGGCGCTCGCAGACGGAGTCGGATCTCGCGAGAGCCGCGCGTCGCGCGCGCCAAAGCTGAGCTTCGCCTCAGGATCGGTGGCGGAACGTGAGGCGATCCTCATGTCTCATCACCGTCTCGACCGATCGGTCGGTATCGCTGAGCCTCAAGGAATCGTTCGGGTTTTTCGCTTCGTTTCCGTTTTGGCGCGGCGAGATACCCGCGGGGCCTGTTGTTTTTCCTGGTCACCCTGCCACATTCCGGCGCGCGCATCCGTGAGGGGTTTGCGCGCCACACTGCCACTTCGAGGAGGATGACCGATGCGACTGCGCGCGATCGCTTGGACCGGTGTTTTCACCACGTGCCTCTTGGCCTCGTTCGGCGCCAGCGCCGACCGCGGTCCGTCGGAGAGCGTGGAGGCCGCGACGCGCGCCGGCGAGTCGCGCGCGTGGTTGTTCCGCGGCATGCCCCAGGGGGTGCGCGCCGAGGCGACCCCCGGCTTCGCGCGCGCCCGTGCGATCATCGACGCGCTGCGGCCCGACGCGCGGAGCCTCGAGCTCACGCGGGTCGACGCGGCGAAGGTCGGCGGCGATCTCGTCGTCCGCTTCGAGCAGACGCACCGCGGGCTCCCGGTCGTGGGGCGCGGCGCCTCGGTCGCGTTCGACGCGGCGGGCAACGCCAAGCTCACCGTCGTGCGGGTCGAGGACGATCTGCCGACGTCGACGGTGCCGCGCGTCGCGGCGAGCGACGCCGCCCGCGCGGCCCAGAGCCACGTCGCGTTCGCGCTGCGCGAGAGCGACGCGTACCTCGTCGTGTGGACGGGGCACGACTCGCCGCGCCTCGCGTGGGTGGTGCTCCCGCGCGTCCCCGCGGGCTTCGCCACCGCGCCGCGCGTCATCGTCGACGCCGACACCGGGCGCGTGATCGAGGTGCGCGATCTCGTCGTCTTCGCCAAGGCGAACGTCCACGAGACCAACCCGATCGCGAGCCCGAACCTCAAGATGTCGGAGCTGCCGATCGCCCCCGAGGGCGGCAAGCTCGAGAACGCGTTCATCAAGACGCAGAACTGCATCGACAAGAAGAGCGTCCGCGACGTGAACTTCTTCGGCTTCGCGCTGAAGCTCCACATCTGCGACCTCGACCAGCTCGCGACGCCCGACGCCGGCGGCGACTTCTCGGCGGTGCCCACCGACGAGCCGGGGAAGCCGGAGTCGCGCTCGGACGTCTACAGCGAGATCTCGATGTACTACCACGCGTCCAAGGCGTACGCGTTCTTCCGCGGCCTCGCCGGCGACGCGAACGCGCAGGTGGTGACCGAGAAGCCGCTCCGCACGATCGCCAACCTGCAGATCGCCGACGGCATCGCGCAGCAGGACTTCACCAAGGCGTCGAACCCGGACATCCCGCTGCAGCCGTTCCAGAACGCGTTCTACTCGCCGTCGGGCGGCGGCACCGGGCAGATCTTCGAGCAGCTCTACGGCTTCAACGACGGCGCGATGTGGTTCGGCCAGGGGCCGAAGCGCGACTACGCGTACGACGGCGACGTCGTGTACCACGAGTTCGGCCACGGCGTGGTCAACGCCACCTTGCGCCTCGGCGCGTGGCACCTCGACAAGCGCGGCGCGATCGACTCGCCGGGCGCGATGAACGAGGGCCTCGCCGACTACTTCTCGAGCGCGATCACCGGCGACCCCAAGGTCGGCGAATACGCGAGCAAGGACATCTCGGCCTCGCTCGACGTCATCCGAACGCTCGACAACGTCGACAAGTGCCCGGGCGCGGTCGCGGGCGAGGTGCACTTCGACTCGACGCTCTTCTCGGGCGCGATGTGGGAGGCCCGCACCAAGATCGCGGCCGCCGATCAGGCGAAGTTCGACGCCGCGATCTACAAGGCGATGCGCACCCACGTCGGCGAGGGCGACCTCGGCTTCGAGGATCTCGCCAAGCTCTTCGTCACCCAGCTCACCGCGGACTTCCCCGCCGGCGCCACCGCGCTCGACGCGGCGATGAAGGCGCGCGGCGTCACCCCCGGCTGCGAGCGCATCCTCGAGCACACCGGCGCGAAGGTGACGGCGCCCCCGACCGGCATCGGCGGCTTCGTCTCGCCGGGCAAGCAGACGCTCGGCTCGAGCGGCGACATGGCGCCCGGCATCGTGCAGATCCACGCCAAGCTGCCGGCCAACACCGCGAAGGCCAAGGTG
>JAEUKG010000873.1 GCA_016794325.1 Myxococcales bacterium
ACGCGCCGCGCGTCGAGGCGCTCGACGTCCTGCGGGGCGCGATCATCGTCGTGATGGCGCTCGACCACGTGCGGGACTACGTCACGAACATCCCGTTCGACCCGGTCGACATGTCGCAGACGTTCCCGGCGCTCTTCTTCACGCGTTGGTTCACCCACTTCTGCGCGCCCGGCTTCAGCTTCTTCGCGGGAACCGCCGCGTTCCTGTCCCTTTCGCGCGGGAAGACGCCGGAGAGCCTCGCGCGTTTCCTCGCGTCGCGCGGCCTCTTCCTCATCGCGCTCGAGTTCTTCGTCCTCCGATTCGTCTGGCTCTTCAATCTCTGGCCCGTCGCCTTCATCGCCACGCTCTGGTCGCTCGGCGTCGCGATGCTCGTCCTCGCGTTCCTCCTCAAGCTGCGGCTCGGGCCGAGGGCGATCGCGGGCGTCGGCGCGGTCCTCGTCGCGGGCCACAACGCACTCGATTTCGTCGACAAGCTGCCCCTCACGGGCCTCGCGGGCGCCGCCTGGAAGATCCTCCACGCGGGCGGGATGATTCCCTTCGGAACGCCGCCGGCGGGCTTCCCGCTGCCGGGTCTGTTCAACCTCGAGGTGGGGTATCCGGCGATCCCGTGGCCGGGCGTCATGGCGCTCGGGTACGGATTCGGCGCCCTCCTCGGGAGGCCGCGGGACGAACGGCGCCGGCTCACGTTCGCTCTCGGCTTCGCGCTGACGACGGCATTCGTCGTCCTCCGGCTCGCGAACGCCTACGGCGACCCGCGCGCCTGGGCCCCGCAGAAGTCCGCCGTGATGACGTTCGCGGCGTTCCTGAACTGCGAGAAGTACCCGCCGTCCCTGTGCTTTCTCCTCATGACGCTCGGGCCTCTCCTCCTGACGCTCGCCGTCCTCGACCGCGCGCCGGGCCCCGCGGGCCGCTTCCTCGCCGCCTACGGGCGGGTCCCGATGTTCTTCTACGTCGCGCACCTTCCGATCGCCCACACTCTCGCGGTCGCCGTCGCGGCCGCGCAGTCGGGCGGGCTCTCGGGGCCCCTCGTGCACTGGGCGGCGTTCCAGTCGCCGGCGTTCATCGTCCCGCCCCCTCAAGGCTTCGGCGTCGGACTGCCGGCCGTGTACGCGCTTTGGATCGCCGTCGTGCTCGCGCTCTACGTTCCGTGCGTCCGCTACGGGGACTTCAAGAGCCGCAGCCGCGCGGCCTGGACGAGCTACATCTAGAGCGGGGCGCTCAGCCGGCGTTCGAGACGGGGCGCAGCGTCCGGAAGAAGCCGCGCACGAGCGCGGACGCGACGTGCGCCCGGTAGGCCGCGGTTGACCGGACGTCGTCGATCGGGGAGATGTCGCGCCGCACGGCGGCGTCGAGGACGTCGTCGGGCACGGCGAGCGGGCCGGGCGAGACCGCGAGAGCGCGCGCGGCGGGCAGCGCGACCGTCACGGGCGCCACGGAGCCCATGCCGAGCCCGACCCTCACGCAGCGGCCTCGCTCGTATTCCCCGACGGCCGCGAGCGCGACCTTCGAGATCGACTGCGCCGCGCGCGTCCCGACCTTGCGCCACAGCTGGTGTGCGCCGGTCTTCGGCAGGGTGAACTCGACCCGCGCGATGATCTCGTCGGCGGCGCGCGCCGTGCGCCGGTAGCCCGTGAACCACTGCCCGATCGGGACCCGCCGCTCGCCGTGGACGCTTGCGACGACGACGTCCGCGTCGAGCGCCATGAGCGCCGCGCTCCCGTCGGCGGCGGGCGACGCGGTTGCGAGGTTGCCGCCGAGCGTGCCCCGCGCCTGGATCTGCAGGGCCCCGACGTCGCGCGCCATCGCGGTGA
>JAEUKG010000880.1 GCA_016794325.1 Myxococcales bacterium
GGCGCGTCAGGCGCTCGAAGACGCGGACGCGGCCGGGGCCGCCAATGCCATCGGCGAGCTCGCGCGCCTCGTCGAGCTCTCGGCTCCGGCCCACTGGGTCGCGTCGGCGCTCGCGGCGACCACGATCGCCTCCCGGCGAAACGCCGTTCGCTGGCTGAAGCTCCTCATGGAGGCCGGCGACACGAGCGCCCAGTTCGCCCTCGCCTCCCGCGGCGTGGAGCTCGCCGACGGCGCCGCCGTCGAGCACGCGCTCACCCACGGAGCGTTCGGGCCGATGGACGAGGCCGTCTTGTCGGCGCTCTTCGCGCGCCCCGTGCGCGCCGACCAGCTCCCGCTCGCGGACGACGTCGCCGCCGCGACCGCCGCCCTCGGCTCCATCGCCGAGCCCTCCCCGGCCCGCGCCGACCTCGCCACGGGCGCGGTGCGCACGCGATCGATCGTCAAGCTCGCGCGCACGCTCGCGAGCGGCGCCGACGACGACGCAGCCCGGCAGCTCGCGGTCGTGGCCGAGGCCCCCGCCGTGCGCCTCGAGCTCGCGAACCAGAGCAAGGACTTCGGCGAGGTCGTCGACGCGCTCTCCGCCTGGGCGAACGAGTCCGCCAAGCCCCTCTACCCGCTGCTCACGGCGGCGACGCTGGCGGAGCGCTCCGAAGACCGGGCCCGGGCGCTCGACTCCTACCGGCGCGCCTTCGAGCTGGCGGGCGCCGACGAGTCGCTCGCGCGCATCGTCGCCGAGCTCGATCCCGAGGCTGACCTCGTCGCGATGCTCTGCGAGGTCGCCGACGCCACCCAGGGCCCGCAGTCCGCGATCGTCCGGATCGAGGCCGCCACGCGCGCCGACAACCTCGCCGAGCCTGCGCTCGCGGAGCTCTTCGGGCGCGCTCACGCGTCGGCGCCCGAGATCGGCCTCGGCGCCTTCCTCGCGGAGCGAGTCGCGCGGAAGAGCGGCGACGTCGACGAGGTCGTGCGCTGGATCCAGGAGCGCCGCCAGCACGCGACCGATCCGCTCGAGGCGGCGGTCGACTCCGTGCGCGAGGCGCTCCTCGTCGCCGACCGCTCGGCGGAGACCGCGACCGCGAGGTTGGAGGAGGCGCACCGCGCGCGCCCCGACGACGTCGCGCTGCGCGAGCTCTACGAGCGCATCTCGCCCGAGGTCCCGTCCGACGCCGCCGCGTGGCGGGAGCGCCGCGCCGAACGGGCCGCACCCGAGGCCCGCGGGGATCTCTTGGTCGAGGCGGCGCTGGAAGCCGCGGGGTCGACCGACGCGCTCGCCGCGGCCCGGCGCGCGCGCGCGGCTTCGCCCACCGCCCTCACCGGCGTGCTCCTCGAGCGCGCCGAGGTCGAGGCAGGCGACGTCGAGCGCCTCACCGAGGTCCTCGAGGGCGAGCTCGCCGGCGCGCCCCCCGACGTCGCCGTCGACCTCCTCGCTCGGCTCGCGGACGTCGCCGCGCACGGCAAGCGCGACGTCGGACTCGCCGCGGCGCGCCACCGATCCCTGCTCGAACGCGAGCCCGCGCGGCTCGCGTCGCTCCGCTTCCTCGAGCACGAGGCGCTCGGCGCTGGCCGGGACGACGATCTCGCCGACCTCGCGATGGCGGTCGGGCGCGCGCTCGATCGTTCCGAGGGCGGTGAGGTCCAGGCCCACGCGTGGCTCGCGGCTCGCCTCCAGCTCCGCCACGAAGGCGGCTGGGCTCGCACCGGGCCGATGGCCGAGCTCGCGTGCGCGCAAGGCACGGTGCCCCTCTGGGCGCTTCGCGCGAAGAACGCCCACGCGCGCTACGCGAAGGACGACCACTCGGTGCTCGAGACGACGCTCGCGCTCCTCGCACGCGCGCCGCGCGAGCAAGAGACGGCGGCCCTGCTCCTGCGCGCGAGCGAGGCGTCGGCGCGGCTCGACCGCACCGACGAGGCGGTCGGCTACCTCGAGCGCGCCGTCGCCGAGGATCCGGGCGACGTCGTCGCGTGGGGCTTCCTCGCCGAGGCGCGCGGGCGCAAGGGCGACACGCGGGCCGCCGCCGAGGCGTGCGAGAGCCTCGCGCGGACGAGCTCCGTCTCCACCCACCAGCTGATGGCCTGGTACGACGCCGCGCGATTGTGGCTCGACGAGGTGAAGGATCTCGACCGGGGCGTCGTCGCCCTCGAGCAGGCGGCGAGCATCGACGTCGCGTACGAAGACGTCTTCCCGCGCCTGTCGGCGCTCTACGGCGAGCGGAAGGCCGACGCCGAGCTCGCGGCCCTCCTCGAGCGACGGCTCGACCTCGCGACCGATCCGGAGGAGCGCGTCACCCTCGAGGTCGATCGCGCCCGCGCCCTCGTCGAGATGGGCGAGACCGGGCGCGCGCGCGCCGCCCTCGAGGCGGCGCTCGCCACCCGCCCCGACCACACGACCGCGCTCGCCGCGTTCGGCGATCTCTCGGCGAAGGAGGGCGACTGGGCCGCCGCCGAGCAAGCCTGGGTGCGCCTCGCGCGGCTCTTGCCGAGCCCGGCCGAGCAGCGCGCGATCTACGAGCGCCTCGGCGAGCTCTACTCCCACCACGCCGTCAACCTGTCGCGCGCCGAGGTCGCCCTCCGAGAGGTCCTCAAGCGGGCGCCGACGGATTTGCCGACGCTCCACCGCCTCGTCGACGTCTACAAGCGGCAGAACGACGTCCCCCACGCGGTCGAGATGCAGCAGCAGATCATCCAGCTCGCGACCGATCCCGACGAGCGCCTCGAGCGGATGATCGAGCTCGCCCTCGTCCACGAGACGGTGGGGCGCGAGCCGCGCAAGGCCGAGCAGGCCCTCGAGACGGCGCGCAAGGAGTTCCCGACGTCCGTGAGGGCGCTGCGCGCGCTCGCCGAGTTCTACCAGCGGCAGAAGCAGATGCCGGCGATGCACATCCTGCTCGACCGCGCCGCCGGCGACGCGCGCCGGGCGTTCGCCGCCGGCCGCTTCCTCACGTCCCTCTTCGAGATCCTCGCCACGGCCTACGAGCTGCGCGGCAAGGGCGACGCCGCGAAGGTCGTCCACGGCACCCTCGCCGCGATCGACGGCCAGCGGAGCGGCCTGCGAGGCGCAGAGACGCGCGCGCTCGACCCGCGCCTCGACGAGCTCCTCGCCCCCGAGACGTTGACCCCGGCGATCCGCGCGCTCCTCGCCAAGGCCGGCGACGCGCTCGACGTCGCCTACCCGCTCGATCTCCGCGGCCTCCGCGCCACCCAGCTGCCGCACAACGCGCCTATCGTGGCGATGGTCTCGGCGGTCGCGGCGTCGATGGGCATGTCGCAGGTCCACGTGTTCTCGTCGCCGCAGCTCGGGCGCAGCTGCCTCCCCTGCTCGTCCAACCCCCCGACGTTGGTCGTCGGCGAGGGCCTGCTGTCGGCCAACAACGACCTCGCGCGCGCGTTCCTCATCGTTCGCTCGCTCAAGCTGGTTGGCGCCCAAGCGTCCACCCTCGTCCGCCTGCAGAGCTCCGAGCTCGGCGTCCTCCTCGCCGCCTTCTTCATGGCGTACAACCCCGGCTGGGCCCCGCAGGGCATGGGCGCGGCCGCGCTCGGCGAGGCCACGCGGCGCCTCGCCCCCGCGATTCGCCGCGGCGGGGATCCGGAGATCGGCGTCCTCGCCCTGGAAGCCGCGGGGACCCTGGGCAACCAGGCGTCGGCGCTCGGCCCCGCCGCCCTCGCCTGGGCGAACCGCACCGCGCTGCTCGCGGTGGGCGATCCGGGCGCCGCCATCGACGCCATCGCGTGGAGCCTCGCCGAAGACGGCGCTCCGACCGGCGCCGAGGAGCGGGCGGCCTGGATCGCTCGGACCGTCGAGGTCCGCGAGCTCCTCGTGTTCAGCGTGTCGGACGCGTACTCCGAGGCCCGCGCCCGCGTCGGCCTGCGCTGAAGGCGGCGCTCAGTCGACCCGCACCCTGACGGGCCCGCTCGTGCCGAGGCCTTTCGCCTCGACCGAGAGGACGTGCTCGCCGCGGAGCGGCCGCCACCGCAGGTCGCCACGCTCGTCGGGAACCCCCACCCGCGCGCCGTCGACGAGCAGGGAGAGCTTGGCGCCGGCGGGCGCCTCGGCGGCGATGGGGATGGTCTGCAACGCGACCGGCTTCGAGTCGTCGAGGACGAACCTCGTCCCGTCGAGGGGGTAGCGCAAGGCGACCGCGCCGACCGGGCCTGCGCCCGACGGCGCACCGCAGCGCGGCGACCACCGCTCCGGCGCGACCGGGCGAGACGACGTCCGCGCCCACGCGGTGTACGGCGGGTCGAAGCGCTCGAACGCTCGCGTCGCGACGTGGTCGCGGCACGCGGCCCCGGCGCGCATGCCGTTGGTCTCGTCGACGCGCACGTGCTCGTGCATGGTGCACGGTTCGCGATGGGCGTGCGCGTCCTTGCGCGCGATCTCGCGCACCGCGTGCCCGCAAGCGGGCCCCGCCGCGCGCCCCGAGAGCGGGCACACCGACACCTCCTCGAGCTCGGCGCTCCGCTCGAACGGCCGCGGAGCCCTGCCGCGCATCGCGGCCGCCATCACCCCGTGGAAGATCGGCCCGGCGCCCGTGATCCCGGAGACGCCCTCCATCGGGCTGCCGTCGAAGTTCCCCACCCAGACCCCGACCGTCACCTCGCGCGTGTAGCCGATGGTCCAGTTG
>JAEUKG010000895.1 GCA_016794325.1 Myxococcales bacterium
GCAATCGAGCGTGCCGTTCCCCGGTAGGGCGTCGTTCGGGCACGCGAACGTCGCCCCGCTCTCGGTCCACCCCCGCCGCATCCGAAACGCGCCGAGCCGGAGCCCGCTCGCGCGGCACCCGCGCGGCGCGTCGACCACCGACAGGCGCAGCTTCGCCGACGCGATCCGCGCGCCCGCGAGCCCCGCGAGATCGAAGCGGAGGAGCGCACGGTCGCGGTCGTCGCCGTCCAGCCGCAGCGTCGTCTGACCGCCGAAGGCGCGATTTCGCCGGTCCTCGTCGAGGTACGTATCCGCGACGGGATGGAGCGACGCCGTCAGCGCCGACGCGCCCTCGCCCACCGACTCATCCTCGGCGGGCGCTCCGCCGCACGCGAGCCCCGCCGCGAGCGCCGCCATCGACCCGGCGGCGAAAAAAAATCTCGCCGCACGCATCCCGCGCAAAGGCATCCCCATCGCCTCGTCCTCCCGATGCCGCGCGCCATCCGCGTCGGCACATCCTCCCGAGGGTGACACCTCGCCAACGCGCGTCGAGCAACAATCTCCGCGCGCCCACAAATGAGTGCGCGGATCGGCGCGAATCAGCGCCGCGCTCGCTCCTTTCCCTTTAACCCCTGGGGGGTGATGTACAGGTCTCGAGCCTCGTGGTAGGCGCGCCGCCGTCCTCCGCCGATGGAAGATGCATTCTGCATCAATAAAGGATGGGCCGCGGGACACTCAGCGGTCTCGGCGGGCGCCACGTCGACTCGATCGCCCCGCGCAGACGCCGCGCGGCTCATCCAGCCAAGCTATGCTGCCAATGCTCGTAGTCCTCGTCGCCGGCACTTGTCCTCGTCGCCTGTCGTCGTCGTTGTCGTCGTCTCCGTCATGGTCCGACGACGCAGGGATCGAGGCGTCGGCGGCTCCCTGGCCCACGGTCGAGCAGGACGCGGAGCGGCGACGACGGAGCCGGATGCGAGCCGAAGAACGGGACGAGGACCGAAGACAAGGAACGAAGACGAAGACCAAGACCGAAGACGAAGACGAAGACCGAAGGCCGAGAACGAAGGACGAGACGAAGATTGCCCTCCGGTGGCGGGGCGCGCGCCGTCAGCGGCCGATGGGCACGCGGACGATCACGCGCGTGCCTCGGCCCGCCACGCTCTCGATGCGGACGTCGCCCATGTGCTGGTCGACGATGTTGCGCACGATCGACAGGCCGAGGCCGGTGCCCGCCTCCTTGGTGGTGAAGAACGGGTCGAAGACGCTCTCGAGCACCTCGGGCGCGATGCCGGGCCCGGTGTCCTCGACGACGAGGACGACCTGCTCGTCCACCGGCGCGACGCGCGCGGTGAGCTCGCCCCCGGCCTTCATCGCCTCGAGCGCGTTCACGACGAGGTTCAGGACGACCTGCTTGAGCTTGGCCGCGTCGCCGAGCGCGACGCAGCCGTCGGGGGCGATCTCCTTCTTCACCGTCACCCCGCGGCTCGTGGCCGCGTCTTGCTCGAGCTCGATGACGTCCTCGACGAGGCGCCCGAGGTGGACGGGCTCGCGCGCGAGGCCCCGCGGCCGCGCGAGCTCGAGGAACTCGGTGAGCAGGCGGCTCAGGCGCCCGATCTCGTCGCCGACGATCGTGCCGCGGCGCTTGAGGGCGGCGCGCGTCTCCGGGTTCGCCTCGAGCCGATCGATGTCGCGGGCGAGGAGGTGGAGCTGGAGCACCGCCGCGTTCAGCGGGTTGCGGATCTCGTGGGCGAGGTTCAGCGCGAGCTTGCCCATCGCCGAGAGCGCCTCGGCGTCGGCGGCGCGCTTCTCGAGGACCCGGCGCTCGCGCTGGAGGCGCACCTTGGAGAGCGCCTGCTCGACCGTGCTGATGAGCTCCTCGGGCCGGAACGACTTCAGCACGAACGCGAACGCGCCCGAGCGCAGCGCGCCGATCGCGGCGTCGACGCTGGCGAAGCCGGTGATGAGCACGACCTCGCCGAACGGCGACGCCGCGCGGAGCGGCTCGATGAGGTCCACCCCGCTCGCGTCGGGGAGCTTCACGTCGACGATCGCGACGTCGAAGCCCGCGTCCTTCGCGACCTCGAGCGCCTCGGCCCCGCGGGAGGCGGTGCGCACGGTGAGGCCGCGGGGCGCGGTGAGGAGCACCGCCTCGAGCGCCGAGGCGAGCTCGGCGTTGTCGTCGACGATGAGGACCCGCCCGCGCTCCTTCGGGATCCCGGGCGGCGCCGACAGCGTCACGATGCCGCCCCGAGCAAGCGCGTGAGCACCTCGTTGACCATGGCGGGGTTGGCGCGACCGCCGCTCGCCTTCATCACCTGCCCCACGAAGTAGCCGAAGAGCGCGGATTTGCCGCCCCGGTAGGCCTCGACCTGCTTGGGGCTCGCGTCGATCACCTTGCGGCACACCTCCTCGATCGCGGCGGCGTCGGTCACCTGCGCGAGGCCGAGCTCGCGCGCGACCTCGGCGGCGGCGCGTGGGGTGTTCCGCAGGGCGGCGTAGAGGTCCTTGGCCTGCTTTCCGCTGATGGTCCCGTCCTCGACGAGGGCGAGGATGCCGGCGATCTGCTCGGCGGTGACCGCGAACGTGGCCGACTGCCCGCGGGTGGTCGCGTCGCGCAGGACCTCGCTCTGCACGAAGTTCGCGACCTTCACCGGATCGCGCGCGAGGCCGGCCGCGCGCTCGAAGAGCTCGGCGATGCGGGGGTGCCCGGTGAGCACGGCGGCCGCGGCCGGCGTGAGCCCGAGCGATTGCGTGTACCGTGCACGCTT
>JAEUKG010000927.1 GCA_016794325.1 Myxococcales bacterium
GTCGCGCGCGCCCGGGGGGGGCGGCGCGCTGGGGGGGGTGGGAGGCAGCGCCACGACGCGCACGAACGCGACCGCCGCGAGCGCGAGGACGAGCGCGAGGAGCGCGAGCGCGAGCGGAGATCGCAGCAGCGACGGCGACGCCGCGGGCGCGGGCGCGTCGCTCGTGACGCTCGCGCGGGCGTCGTCATCGGACGCGCTCGCCGCGCCGGCGCGCCTCGCCCACGGCGACGGAGGCAGGCTCGGCCGCTGCCCCTTGGGCTCGGACGTCGAACGCTCGCTCGGAGGCGAACTATCCCGTTCGGTATTGTCGTGCGCGCTTTCGGTGTCGTCGGTCGTCGCGGCGCCCGTGTCCGTCGCGCCGGCCGCGGCGGCCTCGGCCGGGGCCTCCGCCGCGATCGCGGCGCCTCCACCTCCGCTCGGCGGCGGCGCGCTCGCGGGCGGCTTCGTCGGCTCGTTCGCGGGGTGGGCCTCCGCGGCGGGCGTCGCGACGGGGGCGCCGGCGCCCTCCACCTTCGCCGTGGCCTCGGCGCGCGGCGTCGGAGCGGGGAACCCCACCGCGGCCATCATCGGCGTCGTCTTCGTCTTCGGCGCCACCGCGCCCATCCGCAGCGTCGCCTTCGGCAGCGGCGCGGGCGGGGGCGGCGCAGGCGGCGCGACCGAGGCGATCTCCTTCGGCGGCGGCTTGGTCGTCAGGGTGGGCACGCTCGGCGTCGGGTCGCCCCAATCGTCGTCGTCCACCTCCACCGTCGAGGGCGCCGGGGGGGTGGGCTTGGCGGCGTGCGTCGGCGCCGCGGGGGGGCGCGTCGACGGCGTCGCCTCGGCGGGGAGGCGCCCCGGGTCGACCCGGCGGGTCGGCGGCGGCTCGGTGCTCACCTTGCGCGGCGCCGCCGGCGGCAGGGGAGGCGGCGGCAAGGCCTCGAACGAGCGGAGTCCGTGCTCGGGCCCCTTGGATATCCTGGAACGGATAGTCTCGAGGCGGGCCCCGAACGCCGCGCGGGCCGCCGCCGCGACCTCGCGGTGGGTGGGCGCGAGCTTCGCCCGCACGGCGGCGAAGTGGAGGGCGTCGGCCAGCTCTTCGGCGGTGGCGAAGCGCTGCTCCGGGGCCTTCGCGAGCGCGCGCGCGAGCACGTCGTCGAGCCCGCCCGGGAGCCCGAGCGCGCGCGGCGTCCGCTGGAGGACGGCGGCCACCGTCGCGTCGTCGCTCGCGCCGCCGAACAGCGGCTCGCCCGCGAACAGCTCCCACGCCACCGCCGCCAGCGAGAAGACGTCGGCGCGCCGGTCGCTCCCCTCGTCGTGGAGGCGCTCGGGCGCGCCGTAGCCCAGGCGCCCGGCGGCGCGCTCCGCGACCGCGCGGGGCCCGGTCGCCGCAGCGCGGCCGAGCCCGACGCGGGTGACGCGGGTGAGCCCGTCGGTGCCGAGGAAGATCGAGCCCGGCGACACGTCGCCGTGGACGAGGCCGAGCGGCTGGCCGTCGTCGCCCTGGAGCTCGTGCAGCGCGTGCAGCCCCGCGCACGCGTCGAGCACGACGCGGAGGGCGGCCGTCGCCGACAGGCGGGCGCCGCCGGCCTCGCGGAGCGTGCCGCCCTCGAGGTGCTCGCTGACGACGACGAGCCGATCGCTCCCCGCCTCCACGGCGAGGGGCGGGTTCACGTTCGAGTGGCGAAGGCGCTCCGCTGCCCGGGCGTCGCGGAGGAAGAGCTCGCGCGCGCGCGCGTCTCCGACGATCGCGGGAGAAATGAGGCGGACGAAGACGAGGGCGCGCGCGCCCGCGGCGCCCAGCGCGCGCCCGACGTACCGCGCCGAGGACGCCCCGCGGCCGAGCTCCACCAGGAGCTCGTAGCGGTCGGACAGACCACGCGGGGCCTTGGGCATGTCCACGTATTGTCGGCCTCAGCGGCCGCTCGGGTCAACGTTCCGGCCCGCCACGATCGCGGCGAGCAGGCGCCCGCTCGCGTCGCCGTCGCGGCGGAAGGAGTAGAACCACTCGGCCTCGCACCGGGTGCACCCCTCGGCCGGGGGCACGTCCTCGACGTTCGCGTCGTCGAGGCCGAGGGCGACGAGCTGCGCGCGCACGGCGGCGCGGAGGTCGACCTTGCACTTGCCGGGCGCGTGATCGGGGGCGCGGACGCCGGGCGCGCCGGCCGCGGCCTCGAT
The DNA here is from genome assembly GCA_016794325.1 of Myxococcales bacterium. GTDB lineage: Bacteria > Myxococcota_A > Polyangia > Polyangiales > Polyangiaceae > SXNL01. Next base: position 2,155 of record JAEUKG010000927.1, read on the forward strand.
GGCGCGCCCGACCTCGGTGCTCACCTCGAAGCAACACGAGCCGATGCACGGACCGATCGCGGCGACGCGCTCGGCGCCGCCGCCGAGGGACCGCAGCCCCGCCTCGACGACGCGCCCGACCACGCCCTTCCACCCCGCGTGGATCGCGGCCACGCGCCCCGTCGCGGGGTCGGCGACGAGGACGGGGACGCAGTCGGCCACGCGCACCGCGGCGGCGTCGCCGGGCGCGCTCGCGACGACGGCGTCGGCCTCGACCGCGCGTGCGCTCGCGGCGTCGCCGCCCGCCTCGAGGACCGCCGCGCCGTGCACCTGGGTGGCCTGGTAGAGCCGCGCGGGATCGAACCCGACGCGCTGGCCGAAGCGCGCGAGGTTCTCGCGGAGCGCCTCGGGGTCGCGCAGCATCGCGAAATCACACGTGTCGTAGGGTGGAGGCGACACTCCCCCCTTGCGGGTCGAAAAGCCGTGCGAAAATCCCCATTTCGCGAGGGTCGCGCTCCGCAGGAGCACCCGGTCGGAATCTCGCGGAGCCACGGGAAAAATCGTGTTATCACGAGCGGGCCCCGGCGCGCACGCGACCGTCGCCACCCCCCGAGGCTCGCCCATGACGCAGCAGGATCCCTTCATCGGCCGGGACATTCTGAACGGCCAGTTCCAGATCCTGCAAAAGATCGGATCCGGCGGGATGGGGTCCGTCTACAAAGCCCTCCAACCGGCGATGAACCGGATGGTGGCGGTGAAGATCCTCCACCCGAAGCTCACGAACCGGAAAGACCTCGCGTCGCGCTTCCGCCGCGAGGCTCGGGCGATGAGCCACCTCACCCACCCGAACACGGTGAAGGTGTTCCTGTACGGCGAGCTCGACGACGGGTCGCTCTACATCGTCATGGAGTTCCTCGAGGGCAAGAACCTCAACCAGACGGTGCGCGCCGAGGGGCCGTTCGCGCCCGAGCGGGCGATCCCCGTCCTCGTGCAGGCGTGCGGCGCGCTCGAGGAGGCCCACCGCGCGGGCATCATCCACCGCGACCTCAAGCCCGAGAACATCTTCCTCTGCCAGCAGGGCGGGATGAAGGACTACGCCAAGGTCCTCGACTTCGGGCTCGCGAAGGTGACCGAGAAGGAGATGCGCCCGGGCTCGGTGATCCTCACCCAAGAGGGCATGGTCTTCGGCACCCCGGAGTTCATGAGCCCGGAGCAGGCGCAGGGCAAGCCCCTCACGCCGGCCAGCGACATCTACTCGCTCGCGGTCATCCTGTACGAGGTCCTCACGGGCAAGCTCCCGTTCGAGGCCAAGAACGCGATGGACTACATCCAGCTCCACGTCCACGCGACGCCGAAGCCGATCCAGGAGCGCGCGCCGCAGAAGACGTTCCCGCCGCTCCTGTGGAAGGCGATCGAGAAGGCGATGGCGAAGAAGCCCGAGGATCGCTACGCGAGCGCCCTCGACTTCGCCGAGGCGCTGAAGGCGGTGCTCGCCGGGGCGACCGAGCTCCCTCCGCCGTCGGACGGCCTGTCGGCGGTGCCGGCGCCGGGCGCGCTCCCGACGCCGGCGGCGCCGATGCAGCCGACGTCGGTGAAGACGGCGGCCGCGTCGCCGTCTCCGGGCTCCGTCGCGCCGCGATCCGCCAAGGAAGACAAGCCGACGACGTCGCTGCCGCCCGCGCCCCCCGCCAAGAGCCCGCTCGGCCTCATCATCGGGGTCGCGGTCGGCTGCATGATCATCGGGATGGTCGTCGCGGTGCTCGCGATGAAGGCGATGGGCAAGTAGCCCGGTCGAGAGGGGACGAAACATGTCGCGTCGCGGGTGGTGCATCGGGGTGGTCGCGTGCTCGTTCGCGGCGCTGTGGCTCGCGTGCTCGTCCGACGGCGCGAGCTCGAGCGGCGGATCGAGCTCGGGCGCGAGCGGCGACGCGGCGCCTGGGGACTCGGCGCCCGCCGTCGACAGCGGCGGCGGCGGGGCCGACGCGCGCGCGGACGCGCCCGTCGACTTCTGCAACGAGCTCGAGCAGCTCGGCGTCGCCCAGAGCATCGTGGTGTCGAACGGCAAGGAGCCCGCGCCCGGCGGCGGCACCATCAGCGAAGGCACGTACGTCGGCGCCGGCGCGATCGCCTACACCACCCTCTTCCCCGACGGGGCGAACGTCGGCGAGCTCGCGGCCATCACCCTCACCATCAAGGGCAACGTCGTCGAGGAGCTCACCTCGTATTCGAAGACCAACAACGAGCGGTCGAAGGGGACGTTCGCGACGACCGGCAGCGCGATCACGATCACCCAGAGCTGTCAGTTCCCGTCGGCCGACGCCGGCCTGCCCCCGCCGACGGGCTTCACCGCGACCGCCACGACGCTCTCGCTGTTCACGACGGTCAACGGCATCCCCGCCGAGCTCAAGCTCACGAAGAAGTAGCGGCGCCTCAGAGCTTCTTCAGCTTGGTGACGAGGAGCCCGCCCGACTTCGTCTCGGTGAAGGTGAACTCGACCTTGTCGCCCGCCTTGACGTCGGTGAGGAGCGCCGCCGACTCGACGTCGAACTTCATCGTCATCGCCTTCATGTAGTTGGGGATGTCCTCGTGGTCGATCGTCGCGGTCTTGGCGGCCGCGTCGACCGACTTGATGACTCCCTTGGCGGTGCGGACCTCGAGGTCGCTGGCGGCCGTCCCGGGGTTGCCGGTGGCGCTGCCGCCCGAGCTCGAGCTCTTGGAGCAGCCGAAGGCGATGGTGGAGGCCAATGCGAGCACGGCGAGGGTGGTGAGTCGCATGGCGCGGACGTTACCACTACTTGGGCTTCGGTCCACCACCCCACTCGCTCGACGCGTGGCACATGTCCTCGTGGTAGGCGAGCCGGTGCGCCTCGGCGGGCCCGAACGACTGCGTGAGGTCCTGCTCGAGCCACGAGTTCGCCTCGGTGAGCACGAGGAAGAGCTGCGTCACCGGGTGGAGCTTGTCGCCCGCCTTGGGCAGCGGGCGGAGGCCGGCGCGCATCTCCGCGACCGCGCGCTTGGCGGCCTCGGCGCCGCTCGCGTCCGACGCCGCCGCGACGTCGAAGATGAGGTGCTCGCAGGTGCGAGCGCCGATCTTGTCGACGGCGTCGGCGCTGCCGAGCGCCTGCACGCAGAGCGGGCGCACCTTGTCCCAGACGCGGCCGTTCACGCGCTTGTACGCGTCGCCGATCGTCTCGGCGTCGTGGGGCGCGAGGCCGAGCGCCGAGAGCTTCTCCGCCGACGGCTTCCAGCCCTCGGCTCGCTGGCACGGCATGCGGTACTTGATGGTGCCGGTCTTGGCGAGGTCGGCCCAGTCTTCCTGGCTGAGGTCGAACTCGTTCTTGGCGAGCGTGACCGCCCCGTCGCGCTGGGCGGCCTCGAGCTTGTCTTTGGCGGAGGCGAGCTGCTTCTCGAGGCCCCGCTTCTGCTCCTCGATCGCCTCGAGCCTGCGCTTGTAGTCGCTCACCGTCTCCACGAGGTTCTTGTTCGCGGCCTGCGTAGGGTCGTCGCTCGCGGCGCTCCCCTCGGGCGCCGCCGCGCCTTCGCCCGGAACGCGCTTCACGCCGTCGGGCCCCGCCGTCGCCGCCTGCCCGGCGCTGAGCGTCACCGTCTCTTTCGCGTGCGAAACCGCGACCTTGCCCTCGTACACCGCGACCAGCGCCAGCGCCGTCGCCGCCGCCCCGATCGCACCCGACTTCACGTCTCTCGCTTGCATGTCCTTGTCGCTCCTCGATTCGCCTCCCACGCGCACGCGGAAGCAGGTCCCTTTCACCTCGACGTCGCCGGCGCTCGTGTGCACCACGAAGCGGCCTCCCGGCGACACCCGATAGAAGACGTCGCCGGCGCTCTGGGTGACGTCGTCGCCGTGCCACTCCACCGCCGCTCCGGGCTCGAGCACCGCGATCGCGCGGCCGCCGATCGCGACCTCGCGGCGCTCCGTCGCGCGCGCCCGCCCGTCGCCGTCGGTCGAGCGAAGTCCGACGCCGAGGGCGATCGCGGCCGCGGCCGCGAAGGCGGCGGCGCCGAGCGCCATCGCTCGCGCCGGCGACCGCGCGGGCGATCGGGCGGGGGCGCCTTCGGCGCGAGCCTTCCGCACGACCCGCTCCGCGAAGTCGCTCGGCGGGAGCTGCGGCTCCCACGCCGAGAGGTCGATGCCCTGCTCCGCCAGCGTCTTGTCGTCGTCGTCGTTCATCGCGTGCTCCCGTGAGCGCCGAGCATCTCGCGCACCTTCTGTCTCGCTCGGAACAGTCGTGTCTTGGCCGTGGCCTCCGGCACCTCGAGCGCGCGCGCGAGGTCGGCCGTCGAGAGCCCGTGGAGATCGGCGAGCACCAGCGCGGCGCGCTGGTCGTCGGGCAACGAGTCGACCGCGCGCGGGAGCGCGCGGCGGAGATCACCGCGCTCGCGCTCGTCCTCGGGGGTGGGGCCGCCGCTCACGCCGTCGGCGGCCTCCATGGGCGCAGCGGGGATGGTGCGGCGCTTGCGGGCGTCGAGGGCGAGGCGGGTCGCGATCGTCAGCAGCCAGGTCGAGATCTTCGCGGGCCCCGCGGGGTCGAAGCCCGGCAGCGCCTTGTAGGCGCGCACGAACGTCTCCTGCGCGAGATCCTCGACGTGCGGGCCGTGCCCGAGCATCCGCGACAGCAGCGCGAAGACCGCGTTCTGGTGGGCGACGACGAACGCCCGGAAGGCCAGCGGATCTTGCTCCCGCAGCCGAGCCATGTCGACGCGAGGCTCGGCGGGTGGGGCCGTCCGGGTGGGTTGGGGCATCGCGGCCGCGAGCATCATGCCACCGGTCACACGACGGCCGAGCCCCGGCGTTCCCCTGGGTTCGTCGAAAAACGATCGCGGCGCGTACGAATCGCCGAAAATCGAACGATGCCGGGCGCTTGCGTCAGGGCGCGGCGCCGCTCACCTTCTCCACGTCGCCCTTGATCGTGCCCGGCGGGTCCGGCGGCTCCACGGGGCGCTTGAGGATCCCGACGACCGCGATGACGACGGCGATGAAGGCGAACACGCCGAACGCTGCGATGGGCACGATCAACGCGGTCTTCGCGTCGACGGGCGGCGGCTTCTCCTCCTTCTTCTCTTCCTTCTTCTCGGGGGCCGGGGGCGGCGCCGCGGCCGCGGGCGCCGGCGGCTCGGCCGGGGCCGGGGCGAGCGCGGCCGGCGCCGGGGCTGGGCCCATCGGGATAGGCTGGGGGTTCGTCGGCGGCATCGACCCCGGCTGCAGGGACATCGGGGCGCCGTCGGGCCCGGGGAGCGGCAGCGCGCCGCCGTACGGCGACGGGGCCTGCTGGAACAAAGGCGCGGTGGGCATCGCGGGCGGAACCGGCGGCGCGGCCGCGGGCATCGCCGGCGCGGGCATCGCGACGGGGGCGGGCATCGCGACGGGGGCGGGCATGGCCGCCGGGGTAGGCACGGCGACGGGCGCAGGCGCGAGCGGCGGCGCGGGAGGGGCCGGCGTCTTCGGCGGCAAGGGCGCTCCCGCGCTCACCGCGTTCATCTTCGGCACGCTCGGGACCTTGGGGGCGGCGGGCGCCTTGCTGCCGCTCGCGCGGGCGGCGTTGCGCACCGCTTCGATGTCCTCGTCGCGCACCATGATGTTCGTGACGTCGGGCTCCGTGCCGGGCGAGACCGGCGACGTCGGCGACGCCGGGCTCGCGGGCCGGCTCGCGGCCTCGATCTCGGCGAGCTTCGCCGTGACCTCGGGGATCGACATCACGGGGCGCCACGACGGGTCCCCGACCGCCCCCACGTGCGCGTCCCGCGGGACCTTCCCCGACGCGATCCCCTTCGCGAGGAGGTCGGCGGTGACCGGCCCTACGTGTTGGCCGCTGTCTTGGTAGACGTAGTACGAGCGCTCGCTGCCATTGGATGTAGAGTGCATGTGATCCCTCAGACCAAGCGCAGGAAGACCGCGAGCCAGATGCAGAGCCCGAAGCCGGGCACGACGCCGCCGGCGGCGAGGTAGGTGAGGTGGGCGAGCTTGTCCTTCTTCGCCTCGTCGAAGCGGACGATGGCGACGCTCGCGAGGATGTTCACGAGGTACACGAGGTAGGTGCCGATCATGAACTTGTCGAGCCGCGTCAGGTAGCCGAGGGGCGGGAGCGACGAGGTCGACGAGAGGTGGAACATCACCACCGTCATGAGGGCGCCCGTCGCGGCGGTGAGGCGGCCAGCGGCGCTCTTCGGCTTGAGCAGCAGGGTGAAGCCCATCACGAAGATCATGAAGAACGCCGGCACGAACGTCTTGAAGATCGCGGCGACGCGCGGCCGCGACACCTCGACGCCAAAGACGAGCGTGTGCACGTCGACGCCGGGGGCGACCGGGTGCTTCTCGACGGCCGCGGCCCATCGATCGACGGCCCAGCCGGCGAGCTTCACGTCCGAGGCGACCTTGGTCTCCTTGGGCTCGAGCTCGAGGATGACCTCGAGGGGGTCGGCCTTGTCGACGAGCTCGATCGACAGGACGTGCTTGTCGAAGGGGTACTCCGAGAGGTCGACGTAGCCGTTCAGCTCTGCCTTGAGCTTCAGCTCCTTGTGGAGCTTCTCCTCGACGAGCTTCTCCTTGCCGGTGATGCGGCCGTTGGCGACGTCGAGGTCGGGCTTGCACGGCTCCCGCTCGCAGTCGATCGTCACGTAGAACTCGGCGTTGAAGGTGCCCGGCCCGAGCTCGAGCTTCGAGAGCGCGGCGATCTCGATGCCGACCTTGAGCTTCTGCGGGTGGTGCGGGGCGTGGGTGTCGCCGCCGTGCCCCTCGTCGGCGTCGCCTTTGGCCTCGGCCTTGGGGTCGGCCTTCTCGGCGTGGGCGTCCGCGGCCGCGGGCGCGGCGCTCGGGTGCGGCGCCTGCGCGAGGGCCCGGGGCGCGAGGGTGAAGACGAGGAGAGCGAAGAGGACAGCGAGCGCGCGCTCGAAGCGACTCATGGGGCCCCGTCGTACCCGACTGCCCGCGGTCTTGGAAGGGTCGAAGAGCGCCTCGGGGCGCGGGTGAAGAATCGTTCAGGGGTTGTCCGGCCGCCGGGACTTCAGGTACAGGCGCACGTTGCCCGGGGCTCGGTTCTTCGACGGGCCGAACGTCATCATCCGGAGGACGGGCATGGCGCAGGCGTCGACGTTGGTGCACCGCGTCGTGCCTCCGATCGGGCGCACCGCCGTCACCCGCCCCGTCGCGTCCACGTCGAGATCCCAGCCCTGGAACTGGTGGTCGACGCCGTCGTATTGGCTCTTCGCGTAACAAGCGTTCAGCGGTCCCGCGACCCGCCCCACGCCCGCCCTGACGCCGTCGACCTCGAACTCGTTGCAGGTGCAGCCGTTGAAGTCGGCGCGCGCGCCGCCGGCGAGGCCCGGCGCGCCGGCGTCGCGAGGCGGTGGGCTCGTAGGGATAGTGGGAGCGGACGCGGTGGGCGCGGTGGGCGCGGTGGGGGTGGGGGTGGTCGGCGCGCGCGGGCCCGCGTCGAGCGGGGCGACGACGCCCGCCGTGGCGCTCGGGCCGAGGGTCGCGCTCGGGGTGGCGGCGGCGAGGTCGCCGGCGGTCGCGCTCGCGCGGGCGGAAGGCGCGGAAGGCGCGGAGGGCGTGGTGGTCGCGACCACGGCGACGGACCCCGGGGGGCGCGTCGTGGCGAAGTAGTAGGCCGCGCCCGCGCCCCCCGCGCCGAGGAGGAGCACGATGAGCACCAAGACCGCGAAGATCGCCCACAGCGCGCCCGACGAAGAGCGGGGCGCGGGCGGCGCCGGAGCCATCGCGCGCGGCGGCGGCGCCATCGGGCTCCCGAGCGTCGGCGGGGTGCCGGTCGCGGCCATCGGAGCCTGGGTCGGCGGGGTGCCGGTCGCGACCATCGGAGCCTGGGTCGGCGGGGGCGCGGCCCCGAAGATCGGCCCGGGAGGCACGGTGGTGGCGGCGAAGCTCGCGCCGCCCGCGGCCGGCGGCGGCGCCGCGCCGACGCCGCCCGCGGCCGGGCTCGCGCCGACCATCGGCGAGGGGGTCGCGAACGGCGCGAGCGCGGCGTGCAGCTCCGCCGCCGACTGGAAGCGCGCGCTCGGATCCTTGGCCATCGCCCGCTCGACGATCTCGGACAGGCGCGGATCGACCTGCGCGATCCGCGTCAGGGGCGTCGGGGTCTGCTCCGCGATCGCGAAGAGGAGCGCGTTCATGCTCGTCGCCTCGTAGGGGAGGCGGCCGCCGATGGCGCGGTAGAGGAGGGCGCCGACCCCGTAGACGTCGGTGCGGAGGTCGATCCCCGCGCCCCGAGCCTGCTCGGGCGACATGTACGCGGGCGAGCCCAACATCGATCCCGCGGTGGTGAGCTCGGTGGCGGCGCCGCCGGGCGCGCCGGCGTCGAGCTTGGCGATGCCCCAGTCGACGACCTTCACGATGTCCGTCATCCCCGAGATGGAGGTGAGGAAGACGTTGTCGGGCTTGATGTCGCGGTGGACGATGCCGGCGCGGTGCGCGGCCTCGAGCGCGAGGAGCACCTGGCTCGCGACGAACGCCGCGCGCTGCGGCGCGACGCGCCCCTCGTCGCGCAGGACCGCCCCGAGCGAGCGCCCCTCGAGGAGCTCCATCACGAGGACGGGGATGCCGCCCTCCCAGAGGAAGTCGGTGACCTGGACGATGTTGGGGTGACCGAGGCTCGCCGCCGCGCGCGCCTCGCGCTCGAAGCGGGCGACCGACGCCGGGTCGCGCGCGAGCGCGGGCAGGAGCGTCTTGAGCGCGCAGCGGCGCCCGATGGGGAGCTGCACCGCTTCGTAGACCGCGCCCATCCCCCCTTCGCCGAGCAGGCGGACGATGCGGTAGCGCCCGGCGATGATCGTCCCGGCGGGCACCGACGGAGGGGTAGGGTTTGGGGGGCCGCCGACCACGACGAGCACACCTTAGCAGGCAGACGCGGGCTGCGTGCACCGGCAGCTTCCGCCGTCCTTCCGTGGGCTTGGCGCCGGGAGCGCGGGTCTCCCCGGCCGCTCTGCTACAATCGGCGGCCATGTCGGACAAGCCGCTTCCGAAGAACGGAAAGCGCGCGTCCGCGCCGGGCGTTTCCGAAGGCGTGGACGCGAAGCCTACCCCCGAAGAGCGGCCGATCCCTCTCGTGAAGAAGCGCTCCTTCAAGCGCGCGCTCGCGCGTTGGACCGCGCGCGTCCTCTTCGCGTTCTTGCTCGTGGGCATCGTCGCGACCGGCGCGCTCTTCGGGATGGTGAAGAGCTACGAGGCCGACCTGCCGAGCGTGGCCGAGCTCAAGACGTACCACCCGTCGCAGGTCACGCGGGTGCTCGCGCGCGACGGGACGCTCCTCGCGGAGCTCTTCGTCGAGCGACGCACGGTGGTGCCGATCAAGGACCTCCCGGCGCACGTGAAGCTCGCGATCCTCGCGGCCGAGGACGCTGGCTTCTACGAGCACGAGGGCCTCAACTACCTCGGCATCGGCCGCGCGATGCTCGTGAACCTGAAGAGCGGCCGCACCCGCCAAGGCGGCTCGACGATCACGCAGCAGGTCGTGAAGAACATGCTGCTCGACTCCGAGCGCACGTACAAACGGAAGATCCGCGAAGCGCTGCTCGCGCGGCGGCTCGAGCAGGAGCTCACCAAGGACGAGATCCTCGAGCTCTACCTGAACCACATCTATTTCGGCCACGGCCGCTACGGCATCGAGGAGGCGGCGCGCGACAACTTCGGGAAGTCGGCCAAGGATCTCACGATCGCCGAGGGCGCCCTCCTCGCGGCGCTGCCGGCGGGCCCGGAGCTCTATTCGCCGCGCCGCGACCTCAAGCGCGCGCTCGGCCGCCGCGCGTTCGTGCTCGAGCAGATGCGCGCGAAGGGCTTCCTGAACGACGCGCAGTACGAGGCGGCGAAGGACGAGCCGGTCCGCCTCGCGCCCTCGACCGACGTGAGCTCCGAGCTCGCGCCCGAGGTCGTGCAGATCGCGCGCAAGACGCTCCACGAGATCGAGCACGAGCGCGCCGCTCGCGGGGGCTACACCATCACGACGTCGATCGACCCGCGGCTCCAGGCGGCCGCGCGCAAGGCGGTCCGCGACAACCTCGCCGCGTACGACAAGCGCCACGGCTACGACGGCCCGCTCAAGGCGCCGGTGGCGGTCGCGCAGCGCGGGAAGCCGGGGGCGAAGCCGCCCCCGGCGCCGGTCGGCCGCGACGCGCCGTTCGAGGGGACGCCCCAATACGAGCAGCACCGGGTGCTCACCGGGGTCGTCGCCTCGGCCGACGACGTCACGGGGACCTTCGACGTGCGGGTCGGGACCGCGCTCGGGGTCGTCAAGCTCGCGGACTTCGATCGCTACAACCCGAAGAAGCTCCCGCCGAGCCTCTACGCGCCGGTGGGCGCGCGCGTGCGCGTGAGCCTCCTCGGCCCCGTGCCCAACACCGGCAGCCCCTTCGGCGGCGACGCCGGCGCCCCGGTCGCGAAGGTTCCGCTCCGCCTCGAGCTCGGGCCCGAGTCCGCGTTCGTGGCGATGGACGTCCGCACCCGCCAGCTGCTCGCGCTGGTCGGCAACACCGAGGCGATCTCCGGGGGCCTCGACCGCGCCACCCAGTCGCGGCGCCAGCCGGGCTCGACCTTCAAGCCCGTCGTCTACTCGTACGCGCTCCACACCCACAAGTGGACGCCGGCGACGCTCGTCGACGTGAACCCGCAGGTCTTCGCGGGCGGCTACCGCCCCGCGAACTACGAGGGCTGGGCCGACAAGGACCCGCTCCGCCTCCGCGAGGCGCTCGCGAACTCGGTGAACGTCGCCGCGGTGCGCGTGCTCGAGGACGTCGGGCCGCAGGGGGTCGTGGACTGGGCGCGCGCGCTCGGGATCCAGTCGACGCTCAAGCCCGATCTGTCGCTCGCGCTGGGCGCCTACGAGGTCGAGCCCGTCGAGCTCTGCGGCGCCTACGCGACCTTCGCCGGCGGCGGCACGTGGGAGCCGTGGCAGGTCATCACCCGCATCGTCGGCCCCGACGGCAAAGACCTCACCCTCCCCACGAGGGCGCCGCCGCACCGGGTGATGGACCCCGCCGAGGCCTATCTCGTCACGCACATGCTCACGAGCGTCGTCGACCACGGCACCGGCCAGCGGGCCAAGGACCTCCGCCGGCCGGTCGCGGGCAAGACGGGCACGAGCAACGACGCCAAGGACACCTGGTTCGCGGGCTTCACCACCGAGATCGCGGCCGTCGCCTGGGTCGGCTACGACGACGGCAAGCCGCTCGGCGGCGGCGAGACCGGCGGCAGCACCGCGCTGCCGGCGTGGGTCGCGTTCATGAAGGCGGCGCACGAGAACCGCCCCAAGGCCGAGTTTCCGCGGCCGCCCGGGCTCGTGAACGTGACAATCGACGCGAAGACCGGCAAGCTCCCGTGGCCCGGCGACACCGAGACGATGGACGAGGTGTTCCTCCAAGGCACCGAGCCCACCGACACCGCCGACGTCCCCGACGGCGGCGCCGCCCCCGCGGTCGACGCCGCCCCGCCCACCGAGAACTGAGCCGCCGCGCCGTGAAGAAGAAGACTGCAATCTGCACGTTGTTCCTCGCGTCGCTCGGGCTCGCGTCGCTGGCGCTCGCGCAGCCGCGCCCGCCGGCGGGCAAGGGGCCGGCCCCGAAGGGCTCGGCGTCGTCGTCGTCGCGGCCGCCGGCCTCGTCGTCGGCTCCGCCCGAGGCGCCCCGAGGGCTCGCGATCACCCAAGCGGTGGACGAGGTGGCGAAGGCGCTCGGCGCCCAGCCCGGCGGCGCGCTGGTGGTGGCCGGGCCGCTCGTGTCGGACGTCGAGGCTCCGAAGGGAGACGAGCTCGCGCTGCGGGTGGCGGCCCAGCTCGCGGGGCGGCTCGTGGCGGCGAAGGCGCACCCGCAGACGCAGCCGCTCGCGGTCGCCCGCGCGACCGCGGGCCGAGCGAGCGCGCTGGCGTACGTCGCGGTGGAGATCGCGAAGGGCGCGCTCCGGGTCACCGTCGACCTCTACCCCGTGGTCTCGAACGGCTGGGAGCGGGTGCGGAACCCGCTGCCCGCGCCGCGCGCGCACGGGTTCGCGCAGGCGCCGATCGACGCCGAGGTGCGGAGCTTCCTCGCGCCGATCGTCCTCGAGCGCGCGCAGATCCACAAGGCGAAGCACGAAGAGGGCGAGGTCGTCGCGGTCGGCTGCGGAGACGTCGACGAGGACGGCGGCCTCGAGCTCGTCGTGGTCTCGCGGACGCGGGTCGCGCTCGGGCGGCTCCGGCAGGGGCGCTTCGTGGCCGACCGGACGGCGAGCTGGTCCGCCCTCTCGCCGCGGGCCGCGGTGCCGCTGCGCGAGCCGCTCGGCGGCGCGCTGATCTCCCCGCACGGGCGGGCGGGCTCCATCTACGTCGGCCTCACCGATCGCGTCGGGGTGCGGCTCGATCGCGCGCTCACCCCGCTCGGCCGCATCGTCGGGGTGCCGGTCGCCTCGACGAGCGCGCCCGGCTGCGCCGTCCCCGTCGCCGCCGAGGGGGCGTTCGAGGGCGCCGTGGTCGACTGCGACGGCGAGTCCGCCGCTCACCTCCTCCTCGCGCCCGCCGCGCGCTACGACGCGTTCGGAGCGGCCCCGCTCGTCGATCGCGCGTCAAACAAGATCGTCCACACCTCGGCCGCGCGCGAGCCGAGCGGCAAGCTGCGCCTCCGCCGCGGCGAGCACACCCAGGTCGTCGAGGGCGTGGGCGCGCAGCTCGCGGTCGCGGACCTCGACCTCGACGGCGTGGTCGAGGTCGCGACGTCGAGCGACGCCGCCGAGGACGTTCTCTCCGTGTTGAGTTGGGACGGGGGCGCGGTTCGGCAGCGGCTCCGCGTGCCGGCCCCCGGCGGCGTGCGCGCGCTCGCGGCCTGCCCTCCCGAGGAGCGCGGCGCCCCGGGGCTGGTCGCGGTCGTCGGCTCCGAGGTGTGGCTTGTCCGCTGAGCCGCGGCTCGGTCGTCGCGCCGCGTGCCTCGGCGTCGGCCTCGCCGCCCTCGGGCTCTCGCTCCCGGCGAGCGCGCGCGGGCGCACGCCGATCGGCGGACGGATCAGCCTCCGCGTCCCGTGGCCCCTCGGCAGCATCGACCCCCACCGCGGCGACGACGTCGCGGCGGCCCTCTTCGGCGAGGCGCTGTTCGACACGCTCTACGCGCGCGACGAGTCGGGGGCGTTCGTGCCCTCGCTCGCCGAAGACGAGCCCGAGGCCGAGACCAACGGCGTCCGGGTGACGCTCCGGGCGGGCCTGCGCACCGGCCGGGGTCGGTCGCTCGACGTCGGCGACGTGGTGGCCTCGATCGCCCGGGCGCGCGGCGCGAGCGCGCGCGCGTGGCTCGCCGACATCCCGACCCCGAAGATCGAGGGCCGCTCGCTCCTCTTCGCGACCAAAGACGCGGCGCGGGTCGTACGCGCGCTCGCGTCGCCGCTCGTGGCGATCGTGAAGGGCGACTTCACCCCCGACGCCCCGGAGGGGACGGGGCCGTTCAAGCTCGCCTCGAAGGGCGATCCCATCGTCTTCGCGAAGAACCCGCTCTCGGCGCGCGGCCCTGCGTTCCTCGACGACGTCGCGGTGCGCTCGTCGCCCAACCTCGAGGCCTCGCTGCGCGCCTTCGAGAGCGGCCAGGACGACCTCGGCTGGCTCGGCTCCGGCCTCCACGAGCCGCGCCCCGGATCGCGCGGCTTCGACTTCGGGCACGTGGGGTGGGCGGTGCTCTTCGCCGGACGCGACGCCGCGCCCTGGGACGCCGCCGGGGCGCCGCAGAAGATCTGCGACAGCATCCCCCCGTCGAGGCTCTCGGGCCTCGGGCTCGGCGCGCCGTGGCGTACGGAGGCAGACGACGGCTGGGGCGGCCCGCCCGTCACGCTCGTCGTCCGCGACGACGCGGCCTGGCTCGGAGAGCTCGCGAAGACGATCGCGGCGACGATCTCGCGGCCCGGCCACGAGGTCGTCGTGAAGCCGATCTCCCCCGGCGAGCTCTTCGCGAGGCGCGCCGCCAAGAGCTTCGGCCTCTTGCTCGACGTCGTGCGGCCGTTCGCGCCGGGCACGATCGGCGCGCTCGTCGCCCTCGCCACCGCCGACGATCCGCAGAAGGCGATCGAGCTCCTCAAGAGGCCGCCGAAGGGCGAGCTCCCGGTGCGCACCCTCACCCGTACGCTGCGCCTCGGCGTGGTCGGCGAGGTGCGAGCGCAGGGTGGGAAGATGGGCGACACCGCCCTCGCCGCGTCCGCGGGGCTGGGCATCGACTGGGGCGCGAGCTCGAAGGCGAGGCGCTGACGATGCGCCTCGCCCCGCGGCTCGTCCTCGCGTTCAGCGCGCTGTCGGTCATCACCACCGCCGGCCTCGGGTACGTCATCCGGCGCGACCGCCACGAGGCCGAGACCCAGCGGTTCGACGCGCAGGTGCGGCGCGCGTGCACCAGCGTCGCCATCGAGGTCGAGCGGCAGGCGGAGCGCGACCAGAAGCTCGTCGCCGGCGCGTGCCAAGACGGCGAGATCGTCGATCACGTCGCGGTGA
>JAEUKG010000943.1 GCA_016794325.1 Myxococcales bacterium
CGCGCCGCGCGGGATCAGCGACGCCCGACGAGCGCCGCGAGCTTCTCGTCGGCGGCGCTCTTCGCAGCCTCGGCGCGGGCCGCGAGCTCTGCCATCCGCTTCTCGGCGGCGTTCACGCGGTCCTGCTCCGCCTCGAGCTCCTTCACGTAGCGCAGGCGGAGCTGACCCTCCGGGCCGCTCTCCTTCAGCACCTGGAGCTGCTCGGAGATCTTGCTCTGCTTCTGGTATGCGTCGTCGCGCGTCGAGTCGATGCGCTCGCTCTCGAGCTCGCAGGCGTTCGCGTCCGCCCACAGCTTGAGGATCTCGGCGAGGCCCGTCGCGGCCGCGGGATCGAGGAGGTTGCTCTTGGCCCACCCGTGCAACGACGCGAGCGAGACCGAGGCGTATTGGCTGCGCGAGCTCTCCAGCGTCGACGTCTCCACCCGCTGCTTCACTCGCCCGCGTGGCGGGACGGTGAGGGAGAAGCGGCGGAAGCTCGAGGTCTCCTCGGTCGGCGCGAAGGAGCCGGGCACGAGGTCGTAGCCGTGGACCTTCGGCACCTCGAAGATCACCACGACGTCCTCGTCGTAGTCGCTCTCGGCCTCGAGATCGTAGAACGACTCGCGGCGGCACTCCTCGACGAGGTGCTGGCGCCCGAGCCTGACCGCGGTGACGACGCGCGCGGAGCCCGGCTGAGCCTTGCAGCGCACCGCGAGATCCTTCGCGAACGCGAGCTTCACCTCGGAGCCGCGGGCGGAGTAGGGGAGCATGGCCTCGCCCGCGTAGACGTCGTCGTCGTAGATCACCGCGGGCCCCTCTTCGAGGACGGCGCCGGTCGTGTTCTTGAAGGTGAGGACGAGGTCCGGGCTCGGGACCGATCCGAGCCGCCAGATGCGCTCCTTCTTGGCGTCCACGTTCTCCGCGAACAGCGGCACCATCGCCGAGCCCCCGCGCTTGAGGGCGATCTTCGCGCCGACCCGGTATTCGAAGAGCTCCCCGCGGTCCTCGTAGGTGGCGCCGCCGCCGAGGCTCTCGGCCATCGCCCCCACGCCGCCCTCGGAGTCGTCGGCCTCCTCGGCCATCGCCATCATTGGCGCTACCCGCGCCATGTCGGCGGCGAGGCCGCGTGAGACGGCCGGTGAGCCCGGCGCCGGAGCGGCGCGTCGCGCGCGCTCGAAGCGCGTCGGCGGCGCCGCCGCGCGGCTCTCCTCCTCCACCACCGCGCGCGAGACGTTCTTCGGGTTGTAGAGGTCGATGACGAACGAGACCGGCTGGCCGGTGGTGAGCACGAGATCGAGATCGTGCAGGTCCTCGTCGACGGGGTTGTGCACGATGCCCCAGCCCATGACCATGGCGCGGTCGGCGCTCTTGGCGATGCGGTACGAGACTCGCCAGGCCGGCGCCGGCACCACGTACGAGACGCGGAGATCTTCGGCCGCGCCGCGAACGTCGACGCCGACGGTGCGGTTTTCGCCGGCGCTGGCGGCGCGGCTGCGGTCCACGAAGAACGCGAGATCGGCGCGCGAGCTCGGGTCCGCGAGCTCGAAGGCCTCGATGGTCGCGAAGTCCACGAGCGCGACGCGCGCGTCGTCTTCGCGCAAGACGAGGCGCCGGCGCTCGCCCCGGTCTCCGACCGACTCGGCCTCGACCCCCATCACCTCGCCCTCCCGGGCCGCCCCTCCGGACACGACCTTGACCCGGCGCCCCTTCACGACACCGAGGAGCGCGAGCATCGTGCCCCAGGGCGGGAGGTTGAGCTTGCGCCGCTCGAGCTCCGCCTCGGGATCCTCGGGCTTCTCGAACGCGACCGCGCCGACCTTGGCGTCGCCGCGCGCCACCCACACGGCGAGCGACTTGAGGACGTCGTTCATCTCGCCCTTCTTGAACGACAGCTCGAAGGGGCCGCTCGCGGGGCCGCCGCGCTCGATGTACGCGACGCCGTGCTTGAACATCACCAGGCGCTTGACCGACGGGGTGCTCGACATGGGGCGAGCGTAGCGAGTCGTCGCGCGCCTGTCTCAGCCTCCCGCCCCGGTGGGCCGGCCGCGCGCTATCAGGGCGGGCCGGGCACGTTCACGTCGACGCTGTAGAGGGAGGTCTGGGCGGTGATGTAGAGCGTCTTTCGCGCGGCGCCGCCGAAGGCGACGTTCGACGCCCGCATGGGGACGGCGATGGTGCCGATCTTCTTGCCGGCCGAGTCGTACACCTCGACGCCGGCTGCCGTCGCCGCGTAGAGGTTTCCGGCGTCGTCGACGGCGAGCCCGTCGGGCCCGGCGGCGGTGTCCATCAGCTTTCGCCCGTTGGAGGTCGCGCCGTTCGCGGCGACGTCGTACACGTTGACGAAGTCGCCCTGCGCGCTCGTCACGTAGAGGCGCGACTCGTCGGGCGACAGCGCGATCCCGTTCGGCTTCAGCAGCGTGTCGTCGACGATCGACACCGCGCCCCCGGGAGCGACGCGGAAGACCTGCTGCTTCGGCTGCTTGTCGGCAGGGTCCGCAGCGTAGTCGGGATCGGTGAAGTAGACGTTTCCGTCCTTCTTCACGATGACGTCGTTCGGGCTGTTGAGCTTCTTGCCCATGTACGTCGCGAGGACCACCTCGAGCGCGCCGCCCGGCGCCTGCTTCACGACGCGGTGGCCGCCGTGCTCGCCGCTGTAGATGACGTCCCCGGGGCCGAGCGCGTTGCCGTTGGCGTTGCCGCTCGGGTTCCGGAAGGTGCTCACGGCGCTCGGAGGCTTGAGCTCGAAGATGCGGTTCGCGGGGATGTCGGAGAAGATCAGCACGCTGCGCGCCGGCAGCCACAGCGGCCCCTCGGTGAACTGGTGCGTGTCCGACACGAGCTGCACGGCGCCGATCCCTGCGATCGGATTGGGATAGCTCGCATCGCCGCCGGCGTCGCCGCTGCTCGACCCGCTCGAGGAGCTGGAGCCTCCGCTCGACGAGCTGGAGCCTCCGCCCGACGAGCTCCCAGAGCTGCTGCTCGAGGAGCCGCCCGACGACGTCGAGCCCCCCGGCGGCGCCCCGTCGTCTTCGCCGCACGCGGCGAGCACGAGGACGGGGAGGGCGGCGAGCGCGGCGATGGCTCCGAAACGCATCGCCCGATCGTACCCCCGACCTCGCGCGAACGGAATCGCGCGCTGCGCCAGGCGGCGCGCCCCGGCCAAAGGAGCGGCAGCTCGCGGCGGAGCCCGCGAGCGGCCCCGAACCCGCTCCTCAGCGCGCGAGGTCCGCCGCGAGCTCGGGGAGCACCACCATCGTGACGTGGTACTTCGGCACGTTGCCGTACGCGGCGCCGAACGGATCCATGTCGTCGACCGCGGGGAGCGCCGACTTGGCGTCGACGATCTGGTCGCTCCAGAAGCGGCGCTTGACCTTGATCCACGGTGTCGCCATCCACTGCCGCCGCAGGCCCGCCTGCTCGTAGAGCTCGCGCCGGTCGGAGTAGATCATGTGCGGCTTCCACTGGCCGCCCTCGTTCTCGGGGCGGTACCAGTTGTTGTGCCAGACCCAGACGGTGCCGTCGCGATCGACCTGCCCGACAATGCCGATGTGCTGCTCGCCCGCCACCGCGTCGCACTTCGGGGTGAGGCAACCCGCGACGAGGGTGCCGACGGGGATGCGCCCGCCGTCGATGGCGTTGAGGGCGTCGATGAAGGCCGACTTGTCGAGCGTGCCGTTCACGACCTTGGGCTGAGGCAGGCGGTGCACGCGCCCGCCCTGCGTGCCGACGGAGCGGATGAGGTCGTAGACCCCCTCGGCGGAGTAGCGCTCGACACCGCCGAGGAAGAGGACCTTCGAGACGTTGGACGCGCACATGCGCGGCTGCGGGTAGCGCATGTCCTCGAGCTGGTGTCCGTACCAGTACACACCGGCCTGGAAGATGCGGGTCCCGGTGGGGGTCGGGTGCTCGAGGCGATAGCCGCTCGTCGACGTGCGCGCGACCGCGGCCCGCTCGGAGCCCGAGACCGAAGGCCGCAGCGCGTCCTCGCCGGTCGTGTCGTCGGCCTCCTCGGTCGTTGGGGCGCAGCCCGCGAGGGCGGTGAAGGCGACGAGGAGCGTCGGGAGGAGGAGCGCGAGCCGCATGCTCCAGCGTAGTGCAAGGTAGGTGCCTGTGGGGTCGAGCCCGAAACGCGCGAAATCCGTGGCCAATCGGGGCCGCCAACGTCGCTGGCGGGTGACGTCCTGGGATCTCGGATCCCCATCCGATCCGACGGATCGTGCGCTCGTTGCGGTGACTCCGGAAAGGTCCAGCGCGGGCGAACCGCCGGTCACTTCATCGCGCGAAGCGCGGCGCGGATGCGCGCGACTCCCTGATCGCGCAGACCCTCCGGCCAATGCACCCCGAAGGCCGGGGTTCCACGGAGCGCCGCCTGCCGGGACTCGAGCTGCCACGCCGCGTAGTCGCACATGCGGATCGGGCCGACGGTGCCGACCGGAGGCATGTGGGGATCGCCCTTGCCCACCGACTGGCCGGTGCTCCCGCCGTTCGCGAGCTCGACGTGGACGCTGTCGTTGGGATCGACGCGGCTCTTGCCGACCACCGTCTTGTCGTCCAGGTATTCGATCGCCCGCTCGCGCAGGGCGGTGATCGTGAGCGGGAGCTCGAGGATGTCGAGGCGGAAGACGTCCGACTTCGGCTTGCCGAGCTCGGGGAGCCAGCCCGAGCCGCGCGCGAAGACTCGGCTCGCGGCGCGAGCGACGTCGGGATCGTTCGGGCTCTCGGCCATCGGCGCGAAGATCGTCAGCGAGCCGAACGCGTGCTGGCGCGGCGGGACGCGCTCGAGCCAACCCGCGTAGTCCTTGAGCGCGCCGGCGTGACCGCCCTTCTTTCGTGCGGCGGCGAGCGCGGCGATGCAGTCGCGCGCCTCGCCCTGACCGGCGACGTCGTCGTCGGCGAGGGCGCGGAAGACGGGGCCGAGCGGCGCGGCCGAGCCGGCCGGGTCCCACGCCGCGAAGGCGACGGCGAGCTGGCAGCGCTCGCGCGGCCGCGGGGCGCTCGCCGCGCGCTTGGCGAGGAGCTCGCTGACGGAGGGGGCCGTCTTGGCGCGGAGCGGCTCGCCGCGCATCGTCGTCGGGCCCCCCGACGTCGAGGTGGTGGTCGTGAAGACCATGCTCGACCGCGAGACCGACACGTTGCTTGGCTGGGTGATCGAGGCCGCGGCCTCGACCCACTGGGTGGGCGTGGCGGCGTCGTCGGCCAGCGTGCGGAGCCACCGCTCCTCGAGCGAGACGCCGCTCCACTTCGCGACGTGGGCGCGGATCGCCTTGGCCACGGCCGCCCGCCCGGCGGGCCCGCGCGCCGACAGGTCGTCTCCGGTCGCCACCGGCTCGAACGCGCTCACCTCGAGGATCTGCGCGAGCGCGACGTAGGCGGCCTCGTGGACTCCGAGGAGCGAGCGATGCCGCGAGAAGTCGCGCCAGAAGTGGACCGAGCGGGTGAGGCGGTCGTCCTTCTCGAGGACGACGAGGAGCGGCTCCACCGCCGGCGCGCCCTCCTTCACGAGCGCGCGGACGATGGGCGAGCCCCCCAGATCCACGCCCCCGGGCTGCCCGAACTGCCGCTCGGCGACCTCGTCGAGGAGGTCGACGAGCGCGGCGATCCGAGCGTCGGGGGTGAGCTTCTCGAGCGCAGCGGCGTCGAAGCTGCGGGCGCCGCGCCCGAGCCTCCGCAGCGCGTCGTCGGCGAGCGCCTTCGCGTTCTCGGTGAACGCGAAGAACGACGCCGGGCCCTTGTCGCCGGTCCGGCGCGGCAAGCCGCGCGCGTCGCACGCCGCGTCCGCGCGCAGGGTGGCGTCGGCGAGGTCCTCGGCCGAGACCCACGCCATGGTGTGGTCGCCGGCCATGTGCGACGTCACCGCGCGGTCGTACCGCGCCCAAAGCCACTCGGTGGCGGCGAGGAAGAAGAGGTCGTCTTCGGCCGCCGGCGGCGCCGGGCGCGCACGCGCGACCGCGGGGCCGAGCGCCCGCGCGACCTTGTCGGCGAGGTCGCGTCGCCCCAGCCGCTGGAGCATCACCACCTTCGTCCAGCTCGGCGTGTCGGCGGCGACCGCGTACTCCGCCGCGATCGACGGGAACCGGTGGAAGTCGCCGGTCGGGTTCCGTCGCTTGTAGTCTGCACGTTCGTCGGCGTCGCGCTTGAGCAGCGCCGCGACGTCGTCTTCGACGCTCTTCGCGGGGGCGTCGACGACCACGCACGGGTGGACGAGGCCGGCCCACGTCACGCAGTGACGTCGCGGCGCGCCCGCGGCCGGGAGCACGAAGGCGCTCGTCTCGACCTCGCGGCCCGCGCCCTGCCACACGTCGCCGGTCGGGACCTTCACGGGCTGGTAGGGGAGCGCCCGCGGATCGGCGAGGCCGAGGGCGAAGGCCTCGCGGACGGCGCTGGCGGTCGAGGCGTCGACGCCCGGCGGCGCGACCCAGGGGGTGCCCTGCGACGGCGGGACCGGCAGCGGCGACGGCCGCTTCGGGCCGCCGACCGTCGTCGTGGCGGCGCTCGCGCGTGGCGCCGGCGAGGGCGGAGCCGGCGACGCGGCCGCCGAGGCGCTCGGCCTCGGCGGCGTGGTCGGACCTTGTGTGCAAGATGCAACTAGCGCAGCGATGCCGAGGGCGTGGATGCGAGTCCTCACGCCCGAGAAGGTATCACCGGCGTCGCCGAGCGCCGGTCACTTGTCGGACCAGACCGCCCACTTGCCGCGCGCCCACGCGTCGTCCGCGTTCTTGAACGCGCCGATGTAGGAGGCGGAGGCGTCGAAGAAGCCGTCGTTCGGCGGCGCGGCCGCGCCCTGGGTGAGCGACGTCGCGGGGCCGAAGCCGGGGGTGGTCGCCGAGAACGGCGCCGCGAGCTTCGGATCGACCCACGAGTTCTCCTTGCCCGCCGCCTTGAACCAGCCGACCTCGTCGAAGCCGCCGTCGTTGTCCTTGTCGGGCGCGGTGGCGCCGACCTCGGGGAACGCGATGTGGTCGGTGACGCCGGCGCCCACCGAGCCGAAGAAGAGCGCGTTCGAGACGCTCAGCAACCCGTCGCTCGCGCCCGCCGCGGTCGAGGCGTCGCGCACGTCGATGGCGGCGGGGAAGCCGGTGACGAGCAGGTTGCGGTAGGTGCCGCGGGTGTTCCTCCGGAGGAGCATGCCGTAGCTGAGCGCGTCCACCGTCTTGTTCTTGCCGACGAGGGTGGCGTTGTAGACCTGGGGCGCGGTGAGCGGGGTGTTGCCGCTGCCGGTGGCGTCGTTGTCGCTCTCGAAGCCGTTGTCCTCGCCCGAGTGGACGGGATCCTGCTGGAGCACGAGGAACTGGAGGCGCCCACGGTAGCCGTTGTCGAAGTCGAAGCCGTCGTCCTGGTTGTACTGGCAGGCGAGGTACTTCGCGTCGACGGTGCCGCCGAAGAACTCGAAGCAGTCGTCGAGGGCGTAGCGCACCTGCACGTGGTCGACCTTGGTGCCGCGGCCGACGCCGGCGAAGGTGAGGCCGTTGACCTCGTTGTCCTTCGAGAGCTCGACGCCCGCGTATTCGATGCGCACGTAGCGGATGACGCCGCTCGAGTCGTTCTCGTCCGTGCCGCCGTATTCGCTGCCCTTCACCGTCTTCAGGAGCCCCTCGACGCTGCCCTTGCCGCCGGGGAGGTTCACGGGGGCGTTGCCGAGGATGAGGACGCCGCCCCAGTCGCCCGGCCGGCGCGAGCCCTCGGCGGCCTGGCTGGTGAAGACGATCGGCTCGTTCTCCGTGCCCTCGGCGACGAGCTTCGCGCCCGGCTCCACGAGGAGGATCGCCTTCGACTGGTTGTCGCCCTTGATGATGGTGCCCGGCTCGATGGTGAGCGTGGTGCCCGACTTCACCTGCACGAGGCCCTTCAGGAGGTAGGTCTTCGTCTTGGCGAGGGTGCGGCTCGCGGTGATGTCGCCGCTCAGCTCCTCTTGCGGGAGGTTGCCGCCGCTGGAGCTGCCGCCGGAGCTCGCGCCGCCGGAGCTCGCGCCGCCGGAGCTCGAGGCGGAGGGCTTGGTGCCGTCGTCGTCGCACGCGGCGAGGGAGAGCAGGCCAGCGAGGCCGAGGACCGTGAACGTGGTGAGTCGTGTGGACATGCGAAGCTCCTTTTCGGCCGGACCTGCCGGCAGGGCACTGTTTCGCTCTCGTCGGTGAAGACCGCGCGGCGGCGCGTCGATTTCGCGGTGCCGCTTCGGTGACGCGGCGGTGTCCGTCAATACGTGTAGGTTCCCGTGATCCAGGCCGTGCGCCCGCCGATCCATCGGTTGGCCACCGTGGCGTCGCCGTCGTCGCCGAGGGTGTAGCGGAACGGCGCGTCGAGCACGTTCTCGATCGTCGCCTTCACGTCGACGTGCTTGCCGAGCGCCTGGCTCACCGACACGTCCACGACGTGCCGCGGCTGCTCGTAGGTGTCGGGCAGGCCCTGGAGCCCGACCTGGGCGATGCGGGCGCCGATCACGTTGTAGAGGACGCGGGCCCGCGTCTTCGACGCCTCGCGCTCGTAGTCGAGGGCGACGTTGACCACCCACGGCGACTGCCCGGCGAGCGGGCGCGACGTGTTGGTGAGGAGGCCGACCTTGGACGGGTCGAGATCGACCTGCGAGGTCGCGAGGGTCACGTTGCCGAGGAGGGCGAAGTCGGCGAGGTGCCGGGTCACGAACCCGAGCTTCTTCTTCGCCTCGAGCTCGACGCCGGTGGTCGTCGCGCCGTCGGCGTTCTGGTACGAGAGCACGCCGCGGCTCGTCGGGAGGATCACGGGCTCGATCGGCTTCGCGAAGCGCTTGTGGAAGCCGCTCACCGCGAGGACCTCGGTCGGCGAGGGGAAATATTCGACGCGGACGTCGTAGTTCTGCACCCGGGTGCGATCGAGCTCGGGGTTCCCGAGCACCTCGCGGGCGCCGAGGAACTCGGTGAAGATGAACGGCGCGAGCTCGCGGAGCTGCGGCCGGGCGACCGTGACCGACGCCGCCGCCCGCACGTTCACGTCCTTCGTCGCCCGGAAGAGGACGTTGGCCGACGGCAGGAGGTCGGTGCGCGCGAGGCGCGACGACGAGTCGGCGGCGCCGGGGGCGAAGGGATCGAACGAGTCGATCGTCTGCGTGCCCCGCTCGACCCTGCCGCCGACCACGGCGCGGAGGCGCTTGCCGATCGAGACGTCGCTCATCGCGTAGCCGGCGACGACGTCGTAGCGGGCGGCGTAGGTGTCGGTGGGGGCGGTCCACTCGGCGAGCTCGAGGGCGGGCCCCACGTTCTCGGCGGCGAAGAGGGCGTCGGGGCTCTGCCGGAAGGTCGCGGGGTCGGCGCTCGGGTTGCGCAGGAAGCGGAAGCGCCGCGCCGAGAAGCTGCGCCCGCGGAGCGAGACGAGGGCGCCGCCCTTCATCGCGATCGGCTCCTCGGCGCTCTTCACGAGGGGCTGCGTCCAGTCGAGCCCGACCGAGCGCGTGGTCTCTCCCTGGCTCGCGTAGAAGTGCTGGCCGCTCTGCGAGCTCTCGCGGAAGACGAAGCCGCCCTCGGGGCTCTCCTGGTAGATCGTCTCGCGCAGGTTGGGGTCGGAGAGGGTGGCGCGCGCGTAGACCGCCCGCCACTCGAGCACCGCGGCGCCGAGGGTCGGGAAGCGGTGCTCGCCGCGGAGCTGACCGTAGGCGAGGCCTCGGTTGACGAAGCGCACGCGCTCGTCCTGGATGTTCGCGCCCTGCTCGTCGTTGAAGCCCTCGATGAAGCGGCCCTCCTTCTCGGCGTTGCGCGAGTAGAGGCCGGTGAGGGCCACGCGGTGGTCTTCGCTCGGCACCCACTGCGTGCTCCCGAGGCCGCTCCAGGTCACGGTGTCGATCCCGGTCTCGGCCCGGTAGTCGTTGAAGCGCACGAGCGCGCCCGGCTTCTGGGGGTCGACGCCGAACGTGCGGATCGTCTCGTCGCGCCGCACGGTGAAGCGGCGGGAGTACGTCGCGCCGGCGACGTAGCCGAGCTTGCCGGCCTTGCCGAGATCGAAGCGGTCGCCGACCACGAAGCTCCCGGTGCCGTTCGGAAGATCGAAGGCGCGGTTCGTCTGCATCGGCGTGGTGACGTCGCGCCCGAGCTCGGTGAGGCGATCGTTGAGGGTGCCGTCGGCGCGGAGGCGCGTGACGCGCTCGCCGGGCAGGCTCGCGGGGAGCTTGCGGCCTCCGTCGTCGAAGCCGAGGAAGTCGAGCTTGCCCCCGGGGTACGAGAGCCGGTGCTTGAAGGTGCTCTCGGTGTTGAAGCCCGCGCCGAGGTTGGCGGAGAGCGTGAATTTGTCGGGGATGTCGCGGGTGTGGATGTCGAGCGAGCCGCCCGCGAAGTCGCCCGGCATGTCGGGCGTGAACGTCTTTTTCACCACCAGGTCCGACATGACCAGCGTCGGGAACATGTCGAGCGGGACCGCCTGCTTGTCGGGCTCGGGGCTCGGCAGCGGCGAGCCGTTGAGGAGCGCGTTGGTGTAGCGGTCGCCGAGGCCGCGCACGACGACGTAGCGGCCGTCGGTGACGGTCGTGCCCACGACGCGCTTCAGGGCGTCCGCCGCGTTGCGGTCGGGGGTCTTGGCGATGTCCTGCGCGCC
The DNA here is from genome assembly GCA_016794325.1 of Myxococcales bacterium. Taxonomy (GTDB): domain Bacteria; phylum Myxococcota_A; class Polyangia; order Polyangiales; family Polyangiaceae; genus SXNL01. Next base: position 10,531 of record JAEUKG010000943.1, read on the forward strand.
CACGGCGTCGCTCGCGGCGGCGGCGTTCTTGCGGAGCAGGAGCTGAGCGCCCGCGCTCGATCGCTCGACCTCGGCGACGACGGCCTCGGTCTCCTCGACGGCGGCGGCGTCGGCCTCGAGCGGCACGTCGAGCCGCGCGACCTTGCCCGCCGCCACCCGCACGTTGGTGACGCGGGTGAGCTTGTGGAGCTCGGCGGCGATGCGGAGCTGGTACGTCCCCGGCGGGAGGTCGAGGCGGAAGCGCCCCTCGAGGTCGGTCGCGGTGGCCTTGCCGGTGCCGAGGACGGTGACCTGCGCGTCGGCGAGCGGCTCCTTGCTCCTCCTGTCGGTGACGACGCCCCACACCGCGCCTCGGCCGGCCGACGGCGGGCGCGTGTAGTC
>JAEUKG010000953.1 GCA_016794325.1 Myxococcales bacterium
CGCCGACGCGCAGGGTGCGCCTGCCGAGGCGCCGCCCGCGGCCCCCGACGCGGCGCCCGCCCCCGTGGCGGCCAAGGAGCCCGCGCCCGATGGGGCCGCCGCGCCCGCCGCGGGGCCGAAGCCCGACGGCGACGAGCCACGTGGGCCCCGCGTGGCGTGAGGAGCGCCCGCCGCGAGCTTGGTCGTTTCGGAAACCTTTGCGGTGAACTAGGCTGATCGATCGTGAGGCGTTGGCTGGTCGGCGCGGGGGCTTCGATGGTGCTCGCGAGCGCTCCGTTCGCCGGGTGCGGCGGCGCGTCGACCGACGAGCCTCCCCCGCCGATGAGCGCGACCGACGGCAGCGTCGCCCGCCCCCGGCTCGACGCCGCGCTGCGGCCCGACGCGTCGTGCGAGGTGATCATCGACACCCCGCCGCTGCAGCCGGCGCAGCACGTGCCGATCAACACGCCGATCCAGTATTCGTCCAACCCGCCGTCGAGCGGCCCGCACTACGCCGTCTGGGCGGCGTACACCGAATACGCGCAGCCGGTGGACTCGCGCTACCTCGTCCACAACCTGGAGCACGGCGCGCTCGTCCTCCACTACAAGTGCGCCGGCGAGTGCCCGGAGACGGTGAAGGCGCTGCGCCAGGTGCGCGACGCGATCCCCGACGACCCGCTGTGCGCGGGCCGCGGCGACGGCCTCCGGGTCCGCGTGATCATCGCCCCCTCCCCCGACCTCGACGTGCCGGTCGCGGCGTCCGTCTGGGGGTGGACGTACAAGGCGCAGTGCGTCGATATCCCGACGCTCACAGCGTTCGCCCGTGAGCACTACGGGCAGGGAGAGGAGGCCACGTGCGCCAACGGACAAGCGGTGTTCTGACCCTCGGCGTCGCCGTCGCGGCGGCGGCCCTCTCGGTCGCGGCCGCGTGCGGCCCCGCCCCTCGCGATCCGGCGGTCGCGGTGCCGCCGCCGAGCGACGCGGGGCAACCGCGGGTCACGGGCTCCTCGACGCCCGCAGCCCCGCCCGTGGACGCCGGACCCGCGGACGCGACCGCGGCCGCGGCCTTCCCGAACCTCTGCGGCTGCAGCCTCTGCGAGCCCGTCTTGAGCGACGACCCGTGCGGGGCCGACTCCGACTGCGCCCCCGCCTCGCCCTGCCACGCCGAGCGCTGCGTCGCGGCCGCGAAGGCGCCGCCGCACGATCCGAACATCATGTGCACGCGGATCATGAAGTGCGGGACGATCGACGCGAACGCGTGCCAATGCGTCCGCGGGCGCTGCGCCCTCGCGCCTCACCCGAAGCGCTGAGCGCGCACGGGGATCGCGGCTCGAGCGCCCGGGCCGGGTTTTTTTTGAACTTGGGAAGACCTGGCTGTGTCCATCGTTCGTAAGGAACACCTCATGCGCATCCCGAAGCTCCTCCCGGCCGCGCTTACCTGCACCTACATCGTCTTGCGCGCAGCCACCGCCACCGCCTGCATGAACGCGGTGGTGAGCGAGGAGGAGACGGTCGCGAAGGTCCAGGCGGCAGAGCGCGCGCTCGAGCAGCAAGACTTCGCGAAAGCGGAGGACCTCAGCACCCACGCGATCCCGTACGCCCAGGGCGGCCTCCAGAAGCGCGCGCTCCGGGTCCACGCCCTCGCCACGCTCCGCGATCCGGCGGAGACGGACATCGGCGCCAAGCGCAACGCCCGCACCGCCCTCGAGCAGCTCGCGCGCGAGTCGCCGGGCGACGTCACCCTGGAGGTCGACGCGGCCGAGGCGCAGGCCTACTTCCCCGACGGCGAGGCGCGGGCCTACGGCACGCTGTCGCGCCTCGCGCGCGCCGACCTCGTCGGGAGCCCCTTCGCCTACGCCGCGCTCGGGCGCCTCGCCCGCGAGGGCGGCCACGGCGCGGAGTCGGCGCAGGCGGTGGAGCGCTGCGAGCGGATGGCGGTGCAGCCGTCGATCTGCCGCGGCGCCGCGCCCCGTGCTCCTCTCTTCCGCGGCGCGCCTGGCACGTACGCCGCGGCCGCGATCGTCCTCGCGATGGCGATCGTCCTCGGCTTGCTCCGCGCGCGGCGCACGCGCGCGTTCGTGGCCGCGGGCGTGCGGCCGCTCGGCGCGCTCCACCGCGCCGCCGTGCTCGCGCCGTTCGGCGCGGCCGCGGCCCTGACGGCGCACGTCGCGCCGCTCGCGATCGCCATCGCGGCCGCGGGTGTCCTCGCCGACCGGCTCGCGTGCCGAGCCGTCCTCGCGCGACGCGCGCGGGCGCTGCCCCGCACCGTCACCCGACCCTACGACGTCGAGAGCGAGGCCGACCGCGGCCTGCCCGCCCTCGGGGTGTGGCCGTTCGAGGGCGCGCGGCCCCTGGTGATCGAGCAGAGCCCCGACGAGGCGTCGTACCGCCAAGGCGCGCGCACCGCCATCCTCCGCCTCGGGCTCTTGCCGCGCGAGCGTGGCCCGATCGCCGGTCGCTCGAACCGCGCCACCGCGCTCGCCCTCGCCTGCTGCCTCGGCGTGGTCGTCGCCGCCGTCGCGGGCTTCACCCTCACCCTGACCGCGCGCTCGAGCCGCGCGCCTGCGCCCGTCAGCGTGCAGCCCGAGGAGGGCCCGACCCTCGTGCCGCGCGATCCGGTGAGGCGCTGAGGAGGCCGAGCGCGGTCGCCCGAGCGCGGCGCGCTTCAGATCGCGCGCTTGGCGGGGGGCGCCGGCGTCTGGGCGTGCATCCTGACCTCGCTCCCGCGCTTCTGGAAGAGCGTGGTGCGGTTGCGGCCGCCGCGCTTGGACGTGTAGAGCGCCTCGTCGGCGGACTTGAAGAGCGTGTCCCAGTCGCCGCCAGCGTCGGGCAAGGTGGCGATGCCGATCGAGCACGTCACCGAGAGCTTGCCGTTCGGCGTGTGGAAGACCGTCTTCTCGAGCTCCTCGCGGATGCGCTCGCCGAGGAGCATCGCGCCGGCCTCGTCGGTCTGCTCGCAGAGGACCACGAACTCCTCGCCGCCGAACCGCGCGACGACGTCGGTCGCGCGCTTCTGCCGGCGGAGCACGTCGCCGAGCCCGCGGATGACCATGTCGCCGATGTCGTGCCCGTAGGTGTCGTTGACGCGCTTGAAGAAGTCGATGTCGGTCACGAGCACCGAGAGCTTGCGCCCGAAGCGCTTGGCCGACGACACCTTCTGCTCCGCTTGCTCGAGCATCGCGCGCTTGTTGAGCAGGCCCGTCATGCCGTCGGTGGTGGCCATGGTCTCGAGCTTGGCGACCATGCGCGCGTTGGCGAGCGAGACCGCGAGGTGGCTCGCGAGGACCTCGAGCGTCGGCCGCACCGACTCGCCGAAGGCGTGCCGGCGCGACGCGCCGAGGATGAGGGTGCCGAGCACGCGATCGTGCAGCATGAGCGGGATGACGAGCAGGCTCGGCATCTTCGGCCACGGCAGGCGCTTGGTGAGCACCGTCTGGTGGCTCGGGTCGTAGTCCCCGCGGTACGGCAGGGGGAACTTGTTCTGCACCACCATCGACACGAGGCCGGCGTTGGGCTGGAAGCGCGCTCCCACGAGGTCGTCGATCTCCTTGCCGCGGCTCGTCGCGGCGCGGACCTCGTGCATCTTCTTCTCGTCGTCCCACACCGTCACCGCGGCGAGGTCGAAGCTCGCGATCTCGCGCGCGGCGCGCACCCCCGCGCCGAGGACCTCGTCTTCGGTGAGGGCCGCGCCGAGCGCCTGGGCCGCGCGATAGAGCTTGCCCTGCTCCACCTTCGCGCGCTCGAGCTGGACGAAGACGCGCTCGTTCTGGATCGCGCGGTGGCAATACCGCACCGCCTGGGCCGCGAGCTCCTCCTCGTGGGGAGTGAACGGCCGCTCGCTCGTGCGGTCGAGGGCGAGGATGCCCCGCGGCACGCCGTCCTCCATCACCGGGATGGCGACGAAGGTGCGGACCGGGCACGCGCCCGAGTAGTACGGGACCTTGAACGAGGGCTTCAGCCGCTCGAGGCTCACGGTCTTCTTCTGCTGCATCACCGCCGCGAGCACGCCGTCGCCGAGCGGGATCGGCGCGTCGTGGATGTCGTCGGAGGCGGTGGACAGCTCGCTGATGCGGAGGTGGGTGCCGGCGTCGTTCTGCCAGAGGAGCACCGCGGTGTGGAGATCGAGGGTGCGGCGGAGGAGCTCCAGCGCGTAGTGGACCGACTGGTGGATCTCCTCGACGCTCGAGCGCGCGAGGCGGTCCTCGGGGGCGCCGCTCGACGCGGGGCCGGGCTCGGCCGGCGCCGCGGCCTCGCCGGCGCCGAGCAAGCGGTAGCGGCGCGCGTCGTCCTTCAGGCGCACGATCTCGTCCTCGACCTTGGCGCGCGCGGCGGCGCGGATGCGGGTGAGCTCGGCGCGGAGGAGCACGAGGTGGAGGAGCGCGAACAGGAGCACGAAGAAGCCGCGCTGCGCCACCGCCTCGACCGAGATCCGGCCGAGGGACACGAACGCGACCGCCGCCTCGAGGCCCACGAGCCAGAGGGCGACGAGGACGGTCGCGCCCGGGCGGAAGAACGCGGCGGCGAGCGCGACCGCGACGTACGCGAGCGGATGGAGAGGGCCGTCCAGCCGACCGTCGACGCGCAAGACGACGCCGACGACCGCGACCGCGACCAGCGCGCCGAGCTCGACGTCGTCCCACGCCGACGCGTCGCCCATGCTGCGGACCTTCTTCGCGAGCTTGCGGCCGACGAGCAGCAGCACGACCGCCAGCACCACGCCCTGGACGAGCGGCGTCGTGTCGACGACGCCACCCGTCACCACGAACGTCGCGAGCGCGACGGCGGCGACGATGCCGTACACCCGCCGCGCCAGGCGGCGGGCGCCGAGGGAGGCGCGAACGAGGAGGGCGGGAGGGGGAGCCGCCCGAGGAGAATCCATCCATCATGCGCGGTACCAGAGCCCCGCCGACCGGGCCAACTTCCCCGCTCGCGACGACCGAGCGGACGGCGCGCTCGCTCCTGGACCCCGTCGATTTTTGCATCCGAGGACGGGGGGACGAGGTGGTAGATTCTCGCACCGTGGAGGCGGAGCCGAAAGCCCCCGCTCATGCGACGCGGGCCCTCGTCCTGCTCAACGTCGGCGTGTACCTCGCGATGGTCGTCTACTCGCGCACGCCGGTGGCCGCGCTCCGCATCCCGGGCCGAACCCTGCTCGTCTTCGGCGCCAACTCGCCCATCTTCACCGTCGCCGAGAACCGGTTCGAGACGCTCCTGTCGTCGTGTTTCCTCCATGGTTCGCTCCTCCACATCGCGTTCAACCTCGTGGTCTTGTGGCGGGTCGGCCCGTTCCTCGAGCGGTCGGTGGGCGCCGCGCGCTTCGTGCCGCTCTACCTCGTGGCGGGCGTCGTCGGCAGCGCGGTGAGCTCGCTCTACGGCTACCTCACCGACGGCGTGATGAGCGTCGGGGCCTCGGGCGCGGTGTGCGGGCTCGTCGGCGGGGTGCTCGTGCTCGGGCTCCGCACCGAGGGGAAGGAGAGCCCGCTCGCGCGAGCGATGGCCCGGTGGCTCGCCCTCACCTTGCTGATCGGGCTCGTCTCGCGGCTCGACGCGGGCCCGATCGGCCGGATCGACAACGCCGCCCACGTCGGCGGCGCCATCGGCGGGGCGTTCGTGGCGGCGCTGTGGCGCCGCGGGCTCGTCTATTCGAAGGGCACGCGCGCGGCGACGCTCGCCGTCTCGTGCGTCGTGGTCTTGGCGGCGGGGGCGACGGTGGTCGTGCGCGACACCACCGACCCCTTCGTCCTCCTCGGCCGCGACGAGCGGATCCAGGTCGCGGCCACCGCCCTGTGGGAGGGCCGCTGCGGTGACGCCGAGGCCGCCGCGCGTCGCGCCGAGCGCATCGATCCGCGCTCGCGAGACATCGAGGAGCTCAAGCGGAACATCGCTCGCCGCTGCGGGAGGTGATCGTCAGCGGCCGACGATGACCCGCGCGCTCCAGCGCGTGGCCGCGGCCGACGTCGTGAACGGCGCCCTGCGCAAGGTCCGATCCACGCAGTTGCGGAACTCCTGCGGGTAGCAGCTCGTCGTCGAGTCGGCCTTCCGGACCACGCCAGGAGCCTCGGGGCTCGCGAACGGGATCTCGAAGGCGGCGCGGCACGTCGTGGGGACGAGATCCCCGCAGCGCGTGCCGGTGACGAAATTCGCGCTCACGTACGCCTCGAGCTCGCGCTGGAGCGTCTTCGAGTCCGCGTCGCGCTCGACCTCTTGTTACCCGGTCGCTGCCGACGCCGGGGGTGACAGCGGCGGATGGGCCTCGGACGACGTCACTTCTGGCCGTTGGACGCGATGCCCGCGAACGCGGCGCCGGTCGTGCCGGGCACGGCCTCGGGGCTCGTCCAGCTCGTGCCGCGGAGCCTCGCGACCTGCACGCCCGCGCCCGTCACGAGCGCGACCGCGGCGTCGTCGGCGCAGGCTCCCCGCGTCACGACCGGAGGCGTGGTCACGGTGCCGCTGCCGAGCGCCTGCGGCGCCGACCACGCGATCGGCGACTGGGTGAGATCCCCGAGCGACGCGTACGCCTTCTGATCGGTGCCGCGGAAGACGACGACGGCGCGGGTCGCGGTCGCGAGCGCGAGCGACGGAGCCTCGGCGGTGGTGGCGATGGGTGCGACCGGCCGGATCGGCCCCTGCGACGTCCACGCCTTGCCGGCGGCCGAGCGGACGGACGCGACGAGGTTGGTCGTGTCCTTGTCGATGTGGATCGCGAGGAGGTCGTTGGCGCCGGCGGTCGCGACGACCGAAGGCGCTCCGCCGCAGTCGACGCGCCCGCAGACCGCCGTGCCGCCGACGGCGACCGCCGCCCCCCACGCGCCGCCGGTGAAGCTCTGCGCGTAGAGCGCGCCCTGCGCGTCGCCGCCGTTGACCACCACGAGCTCGGCCCCGACGAACGCGGCGCCGGGGGCGCGAGGGCCGAAGCTGGCGTTGCCGCCGAACGTCACCGCGTCCGCGGCGGCGTCCCAGGCCGTCCCGTCGTAGGTGCCGTGGTAATACGTGTATGCTACACTATCCTGGTAGACCAGGTGGAGCGTGGCCCCCGGGCCGGCGAGCGCGTGGGTGTCGCGCGCCGTGCGGGAGCCGATCCGGGCGAGCCCCGACCAGGCGCCGGTGTGCTTCACGCCTTGCAGGGCGTCGGCGCCGTCGCGGATGACGCCGACGAAGGACGCACCCGACGCCGCGACCGCGGGCGGCCCCTTGACCGTCGCGCCCGCGAGCACCGAGGTCGACCACCCGGCGTTGTCGAAGATCGACCCCTGCCCGCCCGCGGCCGCGCCCGACACGAGCGCGTAGCGACCGGCGACGCAGCCGGGCGACGACGCGTCGCCGCTCGACGATCCGCCGCTCGACGATCCGCCGCTCGACGATCCGCCGCTCGACGACGACCCGCCTCCGTCGCCCCCCGAGGAGCCGCTGGAGGATCCGCCGCTCGAGCTCGCCGTCGCGTCACCACCGTCGACGTCGAACACCTGCCCGAACGTCTTGTTCTCGCTCCCCTCGGCGGAGCAAGCAGCGGCGGCCGCGAGCCCGACCAGCCCCAGAGCGGCGACAACGAACCTCAGACCTGAGTGACGCATCGTGGGCGCAACCTAGCAGCGCCCTTTTCGGGGGTCGGGTCTCTCTCGCGTCCCCCCGCCGCCCGGGCTGGGGTCAGCGCGCCTTCTGACCTTTTCGGCTCGGCGCGCGCAGCCCCGGCTGGCCTGGCCGCGGCGACGGGGTGAGGCCTTTGCCGAGCAGCGGCGCAGGGGTGGTGGCCGCGGCTTTGGGAGGTGTCGCCGCCACCGTCGGGGGTGGGACGATGTCGTGAACGACCGCTGGCCGAGCCGTCGCGGTGCTCACCCGCGGCGCCGCGTCCGCGGCGGGCCTTTCGGCGAGCGCTCGCGATCCGAAGAAGGTCGGCACGCCCACGGCGAGGGTCACGACGAGAAAAAGCGCTGGGCCTTCGCGCAGTTGCGCCCATACCCTCGAGCCCAAGGTGAAGCACGCACGTCCCAGGCGGCGGGGCACGATCATCGGTCTACGGACAGACGGAGCGGGCCGAGGTTCCCATCCACCGCCGGTTCTCGTTCGGACCGGAATGCCCCCGCCGGATTCGTTGGCGAGCCAACGAATTTTCGCGGCCCGGCATGGGCCCCGCCGGGTTCGTGGGCGGGCCAACGAATTTTCGCGGCCCGGGACGGGCCCCGCCGGGTTCGTGGGCTGGCCAACGAATTTCCGCGGCCCGGGGACGCCGGCCGGATTCCGGGACGGGCCCCGCCGGATTCGTGGGCGGGCCCACGAATTTTCGCGGCCCGGGGCTGCCGGGACGCCGCCCGCCGGATTCGTGGGCTGGCCAACGACGTGCCGCGGCCCGGGGCCGCCGCCCACGGCTTTTCGCGGCCTGGGGGCGGCCCCTGCCGGATTCGTTGGCTGGCCAACGAATCTCGGGCAGCACGTCGTCCGCTCCCCGACGTCAGTTGAGGCGATCGTTGCAGCTCGGCGGGGGCGGCGGCTGCTCCTCGCACGTCGCGGTCTGCGTCGTCACCGGCGCGTAGCGCACGTGCAGGTCGCCGGCGTAGTGGATCTCCTTGGCGAGGAGGGCGCCGGTCACCTCCGTGTCGCCGGCGAACGACAGCGACGCCTCGGGCGCGTACACGACGCCGTGGAAGGCGCGCGACCCCGCGAAGGAGATCCGCGCGTTGGGGCCGCCGACGTAGAGCCGGAAGGCGTCGGGCCGGCTCGCGTCGCCGTAGGACACGTCGCCGGCGCTGCGGATCGCGCCCTTCACGAAGAGGTCCAAGGTCGCGCCGGCCTCGAGGCGGATCTGGCTCGAGCCCACCGCGTCGAGGTCTCCGTCGACGTACACCTGGACGTTGCCCTCGGCCACGATGCGGGAGCTGCCCACCGAGCGGACGTTGGTGAAGAAGTAGCGACCGCTCTTCAGGCGGAGCTCGCGCGCCTCGAACGAGGTGGGGATGCCGGCGGCGGCGTTGTCGTTCGACGCGCGCGCGAGATCGACCGCCTTGGCCACGTCGTAGATCTTGTCTTTGGCGCAGGTGCACGGCGCCGCGGGAGCGGGCACGAAGACAGCCTCGCTCGCGTACCGGAGCGACCCCGCCACGCTGCGCCGGCCCGCGACCTGGAGCTCGCCGCGCACGTCGAAGTCTCCGGCGCCGGAGAGGTCGCCGCCGACGCGCAGGCTCTGCCCGACGTCGAGCGAGCCCGAGCCCGAGGTGCGCCCGCCGGTGTACATGGAGTCCACGACGTCGAGCGAGCCCGCGAAGCTGACGCCCTTGGCCACGTGCAGGCTGCCGTCGATCTTGGTGCCGGTCGCGCCCGAGAAGCGCCCGTTGACGCCGACGTTGCCGCGCCCGCCGCCGCCGCCGTACGTCGTGAGCGACCCCGCGTTCGACATGTCGCCGCACACGCACACCGCGTGGGGGACGAGGGCGGGCGCCGGCGTGCAGTGGCTCGTGTACGACGGCGCGCGCACGGGCTCTTCGGGCGCGGTCGGGAACGCGCCCTCGCCCGAGCCGCTCTCGCTCCCGCCGAGGCCACCCCCGAGGCCGCCGACGCCGTCGCCGGTCACCGAGACGCTGCAGCCGAGGGACACGAGGCCGAGACAAGCCGAGAGAGCGAAGATGCCACGGGCGAAGGGGTTCGTCATGCCCAGCCCTTTCGCAAGGTCCGGGCCAACGGAGCGATCCACGGCCCGGGCGAAAAGCGATGTGAGATTGAGCCCTTGGCGCACCCGGCCCTGCGTCACCGCTGACGCGCCGTGGACTTCGCGCGCGGTCCGTTTCGTGAACCCGGCTTCACGGGGGCGAGGGCCTCGAGTTCGGCGAGCGCGTCGTAGACGCGCGAGATCGCGCGCTCCACCGCCCGGCTCGCGGCGACGGCCGAGGCGGCGGCGCGACCGACCCGGAGGCCGAGCAGCGTGTCCTCGGCGACGCGGGGGTGGTGGCCGCCCTCCTGCGCGTCGGCGAGCGCCTGCTGCACCTCGCCCGACAAGAGCCACGGAAGGAGGTACGCGAGGCTCTCGCCCTCGCGCCGCGGCGACAGGACGAGGAGCTCGGTCGATCCCGCGAGCGGCCGCCCCCCGCCGAGCGCGATCGCGCCGGGGTGCACGAGCGCGATCTGGCGCAGGTACGGGCGCAGGCGGCTCACGACGAGATCGCCGGCCGCGAGCCGCCGCTTGGGGCTCTTGGGCGGCGCCGTCGCTCGCGCCGCGCTCCGGACGTCGATGAGGCCGTCCTTGAGGTGCGTCGTATCCAGTACGAGATAGCCCTCGTCCTCGATCGCGCGGGGGAGGACGCGGTCGTTCGAGAGGCGCACGAGATCGCCGAGGGTGGGGCCGCGCGCTCGCGCGGGGCGCCCGAGGTGCCGCTCGGGGGCGAGCACCCAGCCCTCGCCGAGGGCGCCCGCGAGCACGGTCGTCGACCTCACGACGAGAACCCCTCGTCGCGGAGGAACGGCGCGAGCTCCGCGAGCGCCTCGTCGAGATCGTGCGCCGTCGCGAGCCAGCCCTCGCCGCGGGGCCGCGCGATCGGCTCGCCGGCGGCGTCGTTGCCCGCGCGCTCGCTCGCGACGAAGAGCACGCGCTCGCGGGGCGACGGCCGCTCGCCTCGTGGGCGGCGACGCGCGAACACGCACACGACGCGCTGCCCGGTGTGGGGGAGGAACGTCGCGTACGGCAGGCTCACGACCGCGTAGACCCGCGCGCGCTCGCAGAGCCAGCGGCGGAACGGCGCCCACGCCCCCGCCGCCACCTTGTTGTACGGGAGCACGATGCCGAGGCGCCCGCCGGGGCGGAGCATCTCCAGGCTGCGTTCGGTGAAGAGCGCGTCGCGCTCGGGGCGGCGCACGAGCCCGGAGAGGGCGAAGCCCGGCGCGTCGACGACGCCGGCGAAGGGCGGGTTGGTCGCGACGACGTCGAAGCCTCGCCCCGGCGGCGACGCCGCGAGCGCGTCCCCGCGGACCACGACGCGAGGGTCCTCGCCCCGCGACGCGAAGAGCAGTCGGGCGACGCGGACCGCGCGCGCGTCGACGTCGAAGCCCGCGGGAGAGACGGCCGCGAGGTCGAGGGCGGCCGACAAGAACGCGCCCGAGCCGCACGCGGGATCGACGATCCGCTCCCCCGCGCGGAGGTCGAGCGCCCGGAGCACGAAGCCGACCACCGCGCGCGGGGTGAAGAACTGCCCCTTGTCGCCCTTGCCCACCCGCGGGGTGAGCACCTCGAAGAGCGCGTCGAGGCCCGACGCGTCGGCGAGCGCGTCGCCGAGCACGTCGAGGGCGCGGCGCGCGACGTCGGGCGGCAGATCGTCGGGGGAGCGCGCCTCGAGCCACGGCCAGGCGCGGCGCGCGGAGGCGAGCGCGACGGCGAGCGCGCGCGGGGCCGAGGGCGCTCGCGCGCCGCGGCGGCGCGCCCACACCGACGCCGCGGCGAGGGCGTACGCAGACTCGAACGCGTCGTCGCCGCTCGACGCGACGAGGAGCTCCTCGACGCGCGCGAGCTTGCTGGCGGCGCTCGCTCGCGTCCCGTGCCTGCGCGACATGGGCGCGAAACTACTACGATTTGCGGGCGCGGTGGGCGCTTTGGCGAGCGCGCGCGGGCGGCGGACCGATCCTGCTCGGCGTTTTCGGGCGAGCGGGGGTATCGTCCGTTCGGAATGAGCGACCCCAACGTCCCCCCTGGCACCCGAGCCCTCGGCCACTTCGACGCGGCGTGGCGCGAGCCCCGCCACGGCGCGCAGGCGCGCGCCGTGCGCGCCGCGGCCGAGCGCCTCCGCGAGACGTTCCGCGCCGGGCCGCGGTGCGTGAGCGTGCGGACGTTGCCGCTGTCCACCCTGCCCTACCCGGCGAAGTTCGCGTTCCAGGGCGCGGCGACGACGCCGCTGCCGTTCGTGACGATGACCCACCGGTGCCTGCTCGTGCAGTTCCTCCAGGACGGCGCGCTGAAGAACCTCCTCTTCAACCCGACCGACATCGAGGGCGCGCGCGCGACCCCGTATTTCGCGCGGCTCGTGCTCCAGTTCGGCCAGCGCGTGTCGTCGATGCTCGCCAAGACGTTCGACCCGCTCGAGGAGCAGCTCGCCCGGCACGGCGTCGCCCCCGGCGACGTCGACTACGTCGCGTTCGACCACTTCCACACCCAAGATCTGCGGCGGCTCCTCGGGACGGCGGCGGCGGGGCCTCGCTTCCCCAACGCGACGCTCCTCGCCCCTCGCGCCGAGTGGGACGACTGGGACGACCTCCACCCGATGCAGCGCGCGTGGTTCGTCCCCGGCGGCAAGAGCGGGGTGCGCACCGACAAGGTCGCGCTCACCGGCGGCGACCTCGCGCTCGGCGACGGCGTGATGCTCGTGCGCACGCCGGGCCACACGTCGGGCAACCAGACGCTCTTCGTCAACACCGAGGACGGCGTGTGGGGGGTGAGCGAAAACGGCACCTCGGCCGACAACTGGTCGCCCCTCGAGAGCCGCATCCGAGGCATCCGCGGCGCCGCGCGCGCGCTCGACCTCGACGTCGTGCTCAACGCGAACACGCCCGAATACGCGGCCGAGCAGTACACGTCGATGGTCCTCGAGAAGACCCTGGTCGATCGCGTCCGGCGGGCGCCGGTGTTCGTGCAGATGTTCCCGTCGAGCGAGGTCACGCCGAGCTTGCTCGCGCCCGGCCTCACCCCGGCCCTCCTCCACCGCGCGATCACGTCCGGCGAGGTGGTGAAGAAGGTGGCGCGGTCGGTGGAGGCAGCGGCGTGACCAAGCCGCGGAAGGCCAAGGGTCGCGGGCCTGACGCGTCGGCCGACGCCCCCACCTCCGAGCCCGGTCCCGCCGAGCCCGAGGCGGGCGCGGACGCAGCCGACG
>JAEUKG010000958.1 GCA_016794325.1 Myxococcales bacterium
GTCGGCCTCGTAGTACTCCATCGCCACCGACTGGGCGATGACGAGCGACACGACCTCGACCACGCGGTCGTCGAGGGCAGGCGCGACCACGCGGTCGAAGTGCACCTCGGGGGCGGCGCCGGCGCGGAGCTCGATCGCGAAGCTCTCCACCAGCACCTCGTCGGGCTCGCGCGCGGTGAGGGCGGCGACCACGGCGTCGCGCTCGGCGTCGTCGAGGCCGAAGAGGACGACCGCGCCGAAGTCGTAGGCCGCGGCCCAGCGCGCCGGCCCGTAGCGCGCGATCACCCGGGTCTTGCCGACCCGCACGAGCTCCACCGCGGGCGGGAAGAGGTCCCTGAGCTCCTTCGGCGTGAGCGTCGCCGCGATGGCGTGCGCCCGGACGCTGACGACGGCGTCGGTCATCGCGAGGAGCCGGGCTCTACACGCCGCGGGGCCCGCGCCTCGGCCGCGATGCGTCGGCGCCACGCCGAGAGCACGAACGCGGGGAGGAGCAGCCCGAGGCCGGCGAGCGTGTAGCGCCCCGCGCGCCCGCCGAGGTGCGGCTTGCCGTGGCCGCGGGTTGCGGCCACGGCGGGCGCGGAGGCGCAGCTGCAGTCGCAGTCGACGCAGTCGATGCCGCTCACGCAGTCGGCGCACTGGATGCAGTCGACGCAGTCGACGCAGTCGATGGGGCCGAGATCGCAGCCCGATTGGGGCTGCGGCGGAGGGGGCCCTTGCGGCGGAGGGCCCGGGGGAGGCCCCTGGGGCGGAGGCCCGGGCGGGTAACCGCCGCTGGGCGGGTAACCGCCGCCGGGCGGGTAGCCGCCGCCGGGCGGGTAACCACCACCGGGCGGGTAGCCGCCGCCGGGCGGGTAACCACCACCAGGCGGGTAACCGGCGCCGGGGGGAGGACCTCCACCGGGATAGCCCGCGCCCGGCGGCCCGCCGTACGCGAGGGGCTCGGACCGGCGAGCCTCGAAATACGCCACGCCGACGACGGCGGCGACCGCGAGCGCCGCGATCGGCGCGAGCCGAGCGACGTGGACCTCGACGCCTCCTCGCTCGGCGGTGATCATCGGCCCGAGCGTACTCCAACGGCGCTCTTCAGCACAAACGCCGCCGCGAGCGCCGCGGTGGCGATCGCGAAGACCTGCGACGTCGACAGCGGCCCGAGGTGGCCGCGGGTCGCGTCGCCGCGCAGCGCCTCGATCGCGGCGCGGACGGTCGCGTAGCCGAGCACCATCGACGCGAAGCGAAACCCCGGTCGCGTCACCGGCAGGCGGCTCACCACGACGTAGAGGGCGAGGCCCGCGAGGCTCGAGTAGAGCTGCGTCGGGTGGACGGGCAGCGACTCGGCGGCGCGAGCGTCGACGAGCCCGCGCGCGACGTGGTCGCGGAAGGCGTAGCTCCCGGCGGGGAAGGTGGCGCCGAGCGCGCTCGCGGTGGGCGCGCCGTAGTCGCAACCTGCGAGGAAACACCCGATGCGCGCGAAGAAGTAGCCGAGGCCGACCGCCGGCGCGCCCGCGTCGAGGAAGGTCGCGACCGCCATCTTCCGCGCGCGGAGCGCGAGGATCGCCCCGACGGTGCCGCCGACGAGCCCGCCGTACGCCGCCATCCCGGTGGGCGGCGCGAAGCCTCCGCCCCCGAGCCACGCGAGCGCGCCCTGTCCGACGGGCACCGCGCACGCGCCCGCGAGGCCCGCCACGTACGTCCGGGCGAGGACGGCGAGGGTGGCCTCGCGCGAGAAGCCGGCGCGGCGCGCGCGATCGAGGGTGAGCATCGCGCCGAGGAGCGCGCCCAGCCCGAGCATGAAGGCGTACCCCGGCACCACGAGCGCCGCGACGCTCCCGAGGTACGGCTCGAGGAGCGCCACGAGACGAGGGCGCACGCCGCCTACTCCTCGGCGAGCGCCTCTTCCACCAGGCGGCGCGCCTCGTCGAGCCGGCGCTGCTCGGCCTCGCTGCGCTGCGTGCGCGCGCTCGGCGCGGGCGCGTCGTCGGGCCGCGGCGACTTCTTCTTGCCGAAGATCCGGCCGAACAGGCCCGCGCTCTTCTTCATCTCGAAGAGGCCGTCGACGAGGAGCTCGGGGTCGTCCCGCAGCCGCTCCACGAGCTCGTGGTTGGAGTCGACCCACTTGAGCGCCTCGTCGAACGCCTCGGCCTGGGTCGTGTCGAGGTGCGAGCGCGCGGCGCTCGGCTTCTTGCCCTCGACGCGGGTGAAGAGCGCGAGGAGCACGGCGTGCTCGTCGACGCCGAGGTGCGTGCCGCGGTGCATGCGCATCCCGCCGCAGCCCTTCTTGTAGACGCACGCGCCCTGCGCGAGGATCACGCCGAAGCCCATCGCCGTCGCGAGGACCTCGGACGCGGCGGGGACGTCGCCCTCGGGCAGGTCGACCTCGCCCTCGGCGAGCACGATGCCGGCGACGCTGCGCGCGAGCGAGGCCACGAGCAGGCTCGGCTCCGCCACGTCGCGCACGTCGACGACCACCGCGTAGCCGCGGTCGGTCTCGATCGCGCCGCCGCGCGCCACGTCTTTGGGGCCCGCGCCGGGGGCGCAGCCGCCCGTGCCGCAGCCACCGCCGCCCGCCTGCTCGTCGGGCTCGGTGAAGGCGAGATCGACCGGCAAGTCGTCCGACAGCGGGGTGTAGCTCTTCACCCGCAGCATCACGTTCGCGACCCCCTCCGGCGTCTTGTCGAACTCGTCGGGGAAGAACTCCCCCGTCGGGAGCACGAGGGGCGGCTCCTCGAGGAGCTCGCCGAGATCGGCGCGCACGCGCGCGTAGGAAGAGACGAGGAAGCGGAGGGCGTCTTCGCTGGGGAGCTCCATGACCCTCCCAGTATAACGCGCGCCGGCCGTCACAAGTAGCGGAGCCACGGGCTCGCGCTCCGGCGCTTCACCCGCGAAAACCACGCGCACGCGGGCCACAAGAGGGCGACCACCGCCGCCCACAGCGCGTACACGCCGCCGAGCCCGTAGCCGTACCCCTCGGGGACCTTCCACCCGAAGGGCGGCCCGAACATCCCTTCAGGGATAGTCCGGTAGCGGGCCCACGCGAGCGCGATCGCCGCCGCGTGGATCACGACGAGGTGCAGGAGGTAGTAGAAGAGCGGCACGCGGCCGAAGACGACGAGCGCCCGCGCGAGGGGCGCGATCGCGGCCGGGGGCCGCTCGAGGAGGGCGAGCGCGATCGCGGCCGGGCCGAGGGTCATGCCCAGGTAGCAGAGCGAGGGCGGGTACTTCTCGCACGCGAGGAAGGCGAGCGCGGAGCGGAGCGCGCCTCCGCCCGGGGTCCAGGGGTGGGGATCGCCGAAGCGTCCGCTCGCCCGGAGGGCGACGAAGACGACGAGCGCCGCGCCGCCCACCGCGAGCAGGCGCCGGCGCCGCCGCGCGCCGTCGTCGGGCAGGAGCCAGTCGCCGAACGCCCACGCCGCGGCCATGACGAAGACCCAGGGCACGAGCGGGTAGGCCACGAAGAACACCCGGTCGCCGGGGAGGAAGACGGGGCCTTGCTCGTGGGCGATCCGCCAGAGCGGGGCGAGCCCGCCGAGGTCCTTCGCGTGGATCCGGTCGGCGAGTCCATGGAGCGCGATCGCCCCGAGGGACGCCCAGCCGACCGCGCGCCGGGGCAGGTGGACGAGGCCCGCGAGCGCGACCATCGACCAGCCGAGCGCCCAGATGACCTGCGCGACGGCCTGGTCGTAGCGCACGTTGAACGACCAGCCGAAGCGCACCACGGTGAGCTCGAGCACGACCAGCCAGATCCCCCGGGTGAGGAGGAAGCGCGACACCTCGCCGCGCCCGGCGCCGCGCGCGCCCTGGAGGTGGGCGCCGACGCCGGAGAGGGCGACGAACACCGGCGCGCAGAAATGCGTGATCCACCGGGTGAAGAAGAGCGCCGGGGTCGTCTTGTCGAGGTCGGTCGGGTCGAAGTGCGCGTTCGACACGAAGTCGCGCACGTGGTCGAGCGCCATGAGCACCATGACCGCGCCCCGGACGAGGTCGATCGAGCCCACCCGCTCCCGCGCCGCCGCGCCCGCCGCCATGGGGAGGCCCTATAGCAGGTTCCGCGCTATCCTCCCGGCGTGAAGCTCGCCACGTTCAACGTCAAGGACCTGTTCGACCCCGGCTTCGGCGCCAAGCTCGACGAGCTCGCGCGCCACGTGCGTCGCGCCCGCGCCGACGTGCTCGCGCTGAACGAGGTCGGCTCCGAGGAGGCGCTGGCCGCCCTCGTCGCCCGCGTCGCCGATGTTGTAGAATACAAGTATCAGGTCGTCGGCAAGCCCGACAAGCGCGGGATCCGCAACGTCGTCCTCTCGCGCTTGCCGCTCGCGTCGAGCCGCGAGCACCACCGCGCGTCGCTGCCGTTCCCCGCGCTCCACGACGGCGACGCGCCGCCGTTCGGCGATCGGATCCCGCTCCGCCGCGCGATCCCCGAGGCGCGGGTGAAGGCGCCGTTCGGCGAGGTCGCGGTGTTCTCCGCCCACTTCAAATCGAAGCGCGGCGTCGGCCCGAAGGACGCGACCGGGGCCGAGCGCGACCCCGCGACGCCGGCCGAGCGCGCCGCCGCCGACGTGCGGAGCCTCGTCCTGCGGGCCGCCGAGGCGCTCTTCGTGCGCGAGCTCGTCGACGCGGCGCTCGCGACGACGTCGTACGTCGCCGTGCTCGGCGACCTCAACGACGTGCCGGACTCGGTGCCGCTGCGCGTGCTCTGCCGCTGCGGCGAGGGCGCGCTCGTGTCCGCGGCCGAGCTGGTCCCCCACGACGCGCGGGTGAGCGCCCTCCACGGGGGCCAGCGCTCGCAGATCGACCACATCCTGCTCTCGCCCGCGCTCCGCGCGCGGGTCGTCGACGCGGGCTTCTTCAACGAGGAGCTCCGCGACCACGGTCCGGTGCCCGCCGACGACGCGCCGCCCACGGTCGACTCGGACCACGCGCTCTTCTGGGCCGCCGTCGCGGACGAGGCGTGAGCCCGCTCGCGGCGCCGGCGCTCCTCCTCGCGCGGCCGTTCTCCGGCTACGCGGCGCTCGCCCGCGCCGAGGGGGGCGACGCGCCCACCGCGCGCGGGGGCGCGCTGCGGATCCTCTTCGTCCTCGGCGCCGTCGTCTCGATCACGGCGACCGGACGCCTCGCCCCGCTGGAGGCGGTGATCGCGGCCGGCTCCTTCGCCTACGTCCCGATCGTGCAGGCGCTCGCGCTCGCGTTCGCGCTCCGGGTGGTCGCGCCGAAGGTGCCGCTCTCGCGCGCGCTCGCGCTCCACTTCGCGGGGGCGGGCCCGTGGCTCCTCGCCCTGCTCGGCGTCGCCGCGGTCGCGCTCCTCGCGCCGCGGCCCGCGCCCGCGCTGTTCACCGCGGTGCCGATCCTCGCGGTGGCCGCGTGGGCGTGGGGCAACGTGCTCACCTTCGCGCTCTTCCGGAGCGCGCTCGGGCTCTCGCGGGCGCGCTCCGCGGCGGGGGTGGCGCTCCACCTCGTGGGCATCAACGTGATCGTCCCCGCGTATTTCCTCGCGTTCGGGCAGCTCGCGCCGCTCTTCCTCCGATGACGACGCCCGCCCGACCGCCGGCGGCGTTCCTCGTCGCCCTCGCGCTCGTCCTGCTGGGGGCGGCGGGCGGGGTGGCGTTCGATCCGAGGCCCGCCCGCCCCGTGCAGCGCCGCGGCCCCTACCGCGTGCTCGAGGCCGACCTCCACGCGCACACGAGCTACAGCGACGGGACGCT
>JAEUKG010000973.1 GCA_016794325.1 Myxococcales bacterium
CGATGCGGGCGACGACCTCGCTCACGGTGGTCTCCTTCACGCCGGCGCGCGCCTTCTCGACGATCTCGAGGAATCGGGGGGAGTGAGCCATGCCTCGGTGATAGTTCGAACTCGGGGCTTTGACGAGGCCTATCGGCGGGCGCCTCGGGCGCCGACCCTGCCGAGGTGGCCAACCTCGACGCGCTCGGCGTAGACTCGCGCGCCGTGAGCCAAGAAGACAAGCTCGCGCGCGCCCTCGAGGCGGTCTGCGCGGTGACGACGGACGCCGGCGATCTCGCCACGTACGGGCGCGACTGGACCAAGGTGCACGAGCCGCGGCCGCGTTGCGTCGTGTTCCCGAAGACCACGGCGGAGGTCGCGGCGGTGCTCCGCGTCGCCTCCGAGCGCGGAGCGCCGGTCGTGCCCTCGGGCGGGCGCACCGGGCTGGCCGGCGGGGCGGTCGCCGCGAGCGGCGAGATCGTCCTGTCGATGGCGAAGATGACGCGCATGGACGAGGTCGACGTGACGGGCGCCACCGTCCGCGTGCAGGCGGGCGCGGTGACCGAGGCCGTCCACCACCACGTCGCCCCCGCCGGGCTCACCTGGCCCGTCGATTTCGCCTCGAAGGGCTCGAGCCAGGTCGGCGGCAACATCGCGACCAACGCCGGCGGGGTGAAGGTGATCCGCTACGGGCTCACCCGGCAGTGGGTGCTCGGCCTCGAGGTCGCGCTCGCGAGCGGCGAGGTCCTCGAGCTCGGCGGCGCGCTCGAGAAGAACAACACCGGCGTCGACCTCCGCCAGCTCTTCGTCGGCAGCGAGGGCATCCTCGGCGTCGTCACCGAGGCGACGCTGAAGCTCACCCGCGCGCCGGGCGAGCAGGAGGTCTTGCTCTTCGCCGTGCCCGATCTCCCCTCGGTGCTCGCGCTGTTCCGCGAGGCGCGCCGCGGGCCCTTCGTGATCTCGGCCTACGAGCTGTTCACCGACGTCTGCCTCGCGCGGCTCGAGCGCCACCGCAGCGTCCGCGCGCCCTTCACCGAGCGCTCGCCGTGCTACGTGCTCATGGAGGTCGAGGCCGCGGACGAGGCGGCGCTCGAGGCCTGGGTGACCGAGATCTTCGGCGCCGGCCTCGCGACCGACGGCGTCCTCGCGCAGCACGGCGGCGAGGCGCGCGACCTCTGGACGCTGCGCGAGGGCATCAGCGAGTCGCTCAGCGCGACCGGCCTCCCGCACAAGAACGACATCTCCCTGCCCATCGCGAGGCTCGAGGCCTTCTCGGGGGAGCTCGCCAGCGTCTTCTCCTCGCGGTACCCGGGCTGGGAGATCGCCATCTTCGGCCACGTCGGCGACGGCAACCTGCACGTCAACGTGATGAAGCCGGACGCGATGGCGAAGGACGACTTCCTCGCCAAGACCAAGGAGGCCGACCTCGAGCTCTTCCGCCTCGTGCGCGCCCACGGCGGGAGCATCTCCGCCGAGCACGGCATCGGCCTGCTCAAGAAGCCTTACTTGCACTATACACGTAGCGAGGCCGAGATCGGGATCATGCGCGACATGAAGCGCGTGCTCGATCCCAAGGGGATCCTGAACCCGGGCAAGGTCTTCGATCCCTGATCGGGCCGCGCCGCGGCTCACCCGCGTCGCCGGTCCGCCCCGCGCCCTGGCCCGCGCCCGCCGGCCCGGAGCTGTCGCGTCAGTAGACGAGGCGGGTCTTGATGCTCGTCTTCAGCGCCGCGATGTCGCGCAGGACGTCCTGCGACACCGTCTCGTCGACGTCCATCACCAGGTAGCCGATGTTGGGATCGGTGCCGAGGATCTGAGCCTCGATGTTGGCGTTGCGGTCGGAGACGATGCGGTTGATGTCGCGGAGCACGCCGGGCACGTTCTTGTGCACGTTGAGGATGCGGTGCACGCCCTTGCGCATCGCGAGCTCGAGGCTGGGGAAGTTCACCGATCCGGTGGTGGTGCCCGTCGTCGCGTAGCGAACGAGCGACACCGCGACCTCGCGTCCGATCGCGGCCTGGGCCTCGACGGTGGAGCCGCCGATGTGCGGCGTGAGGATGACGTTCGGGAGCTTCTGGAGCTCGGTGACGAAGCCGTCGGAGTTGGTCTCGGGCTCCGTCGGGTACACGTCGACCGCGGCCCCGGCGAGGTGCCCGCTCTCGAGCGCGTTCGCGAGCGCGGCGATGTCGACCACGGTGCCGCGGCTCGCGTTCAAGAGGTAGCTCTTCGGCTTCATCTTGGCGATCTCGGCGGCGCCGATCATGTTCTTGGTCTGCGGCGTCTCGGGGACGTGCAGCGTCACGAAGTCCGACTGCGCGAGCAGCTCGTCGAGCGTCTCGACCGCGCGGTTGTTGCCCATCGGGAGCGTGGTGCGGATGTCGTACGAGAGCACCCGCATGCCCACCGCCTCGGCGAGGACGCCGACCTGCGAGCCGATGTGGCCGTAGCCGACGATGCCGAGCGTCTTGCCGCGGACCTCGAAGCATCCGGCGGCGACCTTGCGCCACTGCCCTGCGTGGACCTCGCGCGACCGGTCGCCGAGCTGGCGCGCGAGCGCGATGACCTCGGACACGATGAGCTCGGCGACGCTGCGCGTGTTCGAGAACGGCGCGTTGAAGACGGGGACGCCGCCGCGGTTGGCCGCGTCGAGCGCGATCTGGTTCGTGCCGATGCAGAACGCGCCGACGACCATCACGTCTTTGGCGGCCTCGAGCACGCGCTCGGTGACCTGGGTCTTGCTCCGGATCCCGAGGACGTGCACCCCCGCGAGG
>JAEUKG010000988.1 GCA_016794325.1 Myxococcales bacterium
CGCAAGAAGGATCTCGGGCTCCTCGCGATGAGCTACGGCCACGTCTACGTCGCCGAGGTCGCGCTCCAGGCCCGCAGCTCGCAGACGGTGGACGCGATGATCGAGGCCGAGCGCCACCGGGGCCCGTCGCTCGTCATCGCCCACAGCCCCTGCATCGCCCACGGCTACGACCTCGCGAAGTCGGCGGCGCAGCAGAAGCGCGCGATCGACAGCGGAGTCTGGCCGCTCTACCGCTTCGACCCCGCGCGGGTGGAGCGCGGCCTGGCGCCGCTCGCCCTCGACTCCGGGCCGGAGAAGATCGACGTCTCGAAATACATGGAGAACGAGGCGCGCTTCCGGATGGTGGAGCTGCGCTCGCCCGAGCGCTACGCGGCGCTCGTCGCCGCGGCCCGCGAGGGCGTGCACCAGCGCCGCGCGCTCTACGACCACCTGTCGCGCGTCCACCTGCCGGTGGAGCACACCCCCGCGAAGACCGAAACGACGGAGAAGGACCATGGCTGATCGAACGACGACGTGGCTCGGGCTCACCCTCACGAGCCCCATCGTGGTGTCGGCGTCGCCGATCTCGAAGGACGTGGGGGCGGTCGCCGAGGCGGTGGCCGCGGGGGCGGGCGCGGTGGTGATGGCCTCGCTGTTCGAGGAGCAGATCACGAACGATCAGATGGCGCTCCACCGCTACTTCGACGCGCTGTCGGACGCGGACGCCGAGTCGGCGAGCCTGCGCCGCGCCGACCTCTTCCCGGTGGACGGCGGGCCGCACCTCGCGCACCTCACCGCGCTCCGCAAGCGCGTCTCGGTCCCGGTGGTCGCGTCCCTCAACGGGACGACGCCCGGTGGGTGGACCTCCTACGCGAAGCGCCTCGAGGACGCGGGGGCGAGCGCGATCGAGCTGAACCTCTACGACGTCGTCACCTCGGTCGAGGAGACGTCGGTGGTGGTCGAGGGGCGCCAGCTCGAGGTCGTGCGCGCGGTCGTGGACGCGGTGAAGGTGCCGGTGAACGTGAAGGTGGGCCCGTTCTATTCGGCGCTCCCCGCCTTCGCGCACCAGCTCGAGCGGCAGGGGGCGCTCGGGCTCACCGTCTTCAACCGCTTCTACCAGCCCGACGTGTCGCTCGAGACGCTCGACGTCGACCGCCACGTCACGCTGTCGACGTCGGCCGAGCTCCCGCTGCGGCTCCACGCGCTCGCGCTCCTGTCGCCGTGCGTGGCCCTCTCGCTCGGCTGCACGGGCGGCGTCCACACGGGTCGCGACGCGGCCAAGGCGATCCTGTGCGGGGCCCACGTGGTCCAGGTCGCGTCGGTGCTGCTCGCGAAGGGGCCCGGCCACGTCGCGACGCTCGTGGCCGAGCTCGTCGCGTGGCTCGACGAGCAAGGCTACGCGTCGGTCGCCGAGGCGCGCGGCCTCTTGGACGTCCGGAGCGTGCCGGACCCCCACGCGTACGAGCGCCTCAACTACGCGAAAATGCTGGACGGTTGGGCGCCCGTCCGCTGACGGACGCGCTCCGGCTCATGCCGCGCGCGGTCGTGCCGTTCTGGGGGAGTCGTCCCCATGACGCCCGTCCGCTCACGGCTCTTCGGCGCGCTCGCGGCGCTCCCCCTCCACGCGCGGCTCACGCCGGCGATGGTGGCGCTCGACGTCGCGTTCCAAGCGCTCGTGCTCGCGGGGTACTTCAACGCGGTCGGGACGGTGCAGGCTCCCCTCGGGTACGAAGCCCTCGACGTCGCGCTCGCGGTGGCGGGCGCGACGGGCGTCGTCTGGCTCGCGGCGTCGGCC
>JAEUKG010000993.1 GCA_016794325.1 Myxococcales bacterium
CGGCGGCCCCGACACCTGGCAGGCCGGCGTGCCGATGAAGCGCGACGGCGCGGTGTGGAAGGCCACCACCAACGTCCCCTTCGGCAAGCCGGTCCAGTTCAAGTTCTACGTCAACGGCGCGGAGTGGAAGGTCGACCCCGCTCAGCCGACGGTCACCGACGCCAGCTCGAACACCAACAACACCTTCGCGGGCAAGACCTGCGAGCCCGCGGTGTGCAACGAGATCGGCCCGCTCCCCACCGGCGTCTTCGACTGGCGCGACTCGGTGATGTACTTCGTGTTCGTCGATCGCTTCCTCGACGGCAACGGTGCCAACAACTGCAACGTCGCCGGGACCTCGGGCCCGATCGCCAACTACCAGGGCGGCGACTGGGCCGGCGTCCGGCAGAAGATCACCGAGGGCTACTTCAACGACCTCGGGGTCAACACCCTCTGGATCACGGTGCCCTTCAACAACCCCGACGTCACCGGGCAGGGCGTCGGCGGCGACACTCACCAGTACTCCGGCTACCACGGCTACTGGCCGAAGATCGACGCCAACGACCCCGCGTCGCTCGCCCACGAGGGCTGCTTCGGCAGCTTCGCCGAGCTGAAGGGCCTCGTCGACGACGCGCACGCCAAGGGCATCAAGGTCCTCATCGACTACGCGATGGTGCACGTCCACTCGTCGTCGGCGCTCTTCTCCGCCCACTCCGACTGGTTCTGGCCCAACAACAACGGCAAGGGCGGCAACTGCATCTGCGGCGAGGGCTGCTCCTGGGACGCGATGCCCGACCGGGAGCGCTGCTGGTTCACCGGCTACCTCCCGCACTGGAACTACACGAACCCCGCCGCTCGCGACTACTCGGTCACCAACGCCGTGGAGTGGGTGAAGCAGACGGGCGTCGACGGCTTCCGCGCCGACGCGATCAAGCACGTCGACATCTCGTGGCTCAACGAGCTGCGCTCGCGCATCAAGACCGACATCACCGCCAAGCAGACGCCGCCGCAGCGCTTCTACATGGTCGGCGAGACCTACGACTTCGGCAACCGCGACGTCCTCAAGTCGTACGTCGACCCGTCGACCAAGCTCGACGGGCAGTTCGACTTCCCGCTCCGCAAGGTGCTGGTCGAGTCCGTGCTCATGCGCACCGTGAAGATGAGCGACCTCGCCAACTTCATGAACGGCAACGAGTACTTCTACGGCGCCAACGCCGTGATGAGCACGTTCGTCGGCAACCACGACCTGCCGCGCGTCATCCACCTCGCCGCCAACTCGCGCCTCTGGGGCGACAACCAGGCGTCGGACGGCAAGGACCGCTCGTGGGCGAACCAGCCCACCATCCCCGCCGAGCGCGAGGCCTTCGAGCGCCTCGCCAACGCGTTCGCGGTGCTGATGACCAACCGCGGCGCGCCGCTCATCTACTACGGCGACGAGATCGGCCTCCCCGGCGCCGGCGACCCCGACAACCGCCGCTTCATGCAGTGGACGGGGCTGAACGGCAACCAGACCTTCCTCCGCGACCGGATGAAGAAGCTCGGCAAGATCCGCGAGGCGCACCCGGCGCTGCGCCGCGGCTCGCGCTCCACCATCACCGCCGACGACGACCTCTGGGTCTACACCCGCACCACCACCGGCGACACCGTCTACGTGGCGATCAACCGAGGCGACGGCGACAAGACCGCGACCGGCCTTCCCGGCGGCAGCCTCGACGAGCTCGTCACCGGCACCCCCGCGACCGGTCCGAACGTGACGATTCCGGCGCGTCAAGCCCGGATCTTCGTCGCGAAGTGATCCACAATACGCGGATGTTCGGAAGAACCCGCGTCTGGATGGGGCTCGCGATCGCGCTCGGCGTCGCGGCCGTGATGCCGCTCGTCTCCTGCGGCGAAGACGGCTCGCCCGAGTCCACCTACCCGCCCGACGCGACCGCGCCCGACGCCGAGGAGAGCGGGCCGCTCGCCGGCCTCGTGGATCTCTCGGTCTCGCCCGCCACCGCCGATCTCGAGGCCGGCGAGAAGAACGGCTCCCAGGCCTTCACCGCGCGCGGCAAGTTCAAGGACGGCAGCGAGCGCGACGTCACCGCGCTCGTCACCTGGCGGAGCTCCGCCGACACCCTGATCACGATGGACGGCGCCACCGCCAAGGCCACCGGCCAGCACGGCGGCGAGGCCTCGGTGAGCGCCTCCGGCGGGGCGATCACCGGGATCGCCAAGGTGCGTGTAAAGTACACCAAGGTCGTCTACGGCGCCGGCGCCGCCCCCGGATCCATCGGGCGCTTCTCGGGGACCGAAGAGGCCGGCCTCGCGCCCCAGCTCGCGTACCCGCTCGACGGCGCGATGATCCCGCCGAACTTCGCCGCCCTCGAGGTGCAGTGGCGCTACGGCGTCGGCACCGATCTCTACGACGTGGTGTTCGCGTCGCCGCTCCTCGACCTGCACGTCGTCACGACGTGCACCTCCGTCTCGACCGACGGCTGCGGCCTCGTCCTCGACGCCGCGTCATGGACGGCGGTGACGCGCACCCTCGCCGGCGCCGACCCCGCCACCGTCCGCGTGCGCGCGGCCTCGGCCGCCGGCGGGAGCTTCGGCGTCAGCGGGCCGGCGTCGATCCAGCTCGCCAAGTCCGACATCCGCGGCGGCCTCTACTACTTCAACACCTACCCGGCCGCCGGCGAGAAGGCGGGCATCTACCGCTACGACTTCGAGAAGGACGCGGTCGGCTCGTTCTACACCGCGGGCAACTGCGCCGGCTGCCACGCGCTGTCGACCGACGGCACCAAGATGCTCGCGCCCATCTGCGATCACGCGAACTGCGAGCGCCCGATGCAGCTCGCCGTCGTCGACGTCGCCACCAAGGCGGTCGTCACCCCGGCGATGCCGGTCGGCGACAGCGACACCGTGGCCTGGTCGCCCGACAACAAGCTCTTCGTGACCACCCCGACCTGCGGGACGTTCGATCCCGGCGGGCGCTGCGCCACCGACTCCGGCGGCGTGCTCCGCCTCGTCGACGCCACGACCGGCGCGAGCCTCGGCGACGCCCCCATCGCCAAGGGCGCGCTCTACCCGACGTTCTCCAACGACGGCAAGCAGATCGCCTTCGCCCGCGCCGGCGCCTACCGCGGGCCGCTGTCGATGCACCGGTCGAGCATCCGCGCCGTCGACTTCGACGCCTCGAAGTCGCCGCCGACCTGGGGCGCCGAGCGCGCGCTCGTCACCGCCTCCGGCGCCGACTACGAGAACAACTACTACCCCGCGTTCTCCCCCGACGACGCCTGGGTCGCCTTCGCGCGCTCCTTCTGCAAGGCCGGCGACAACCCCGACGGCGACATCAACGAGAGCGTCTGCGACACCTACGACGACCCGACCGCTCGGGTGATGGTGGTCCCAGCCAAGGGCGGCCCGGCCGTCGACCTCGCGCGCGCCAACGGCACGGGAAGATTGAAGAACTCGTGGCCGAAGTGGTCGCCCTTCAAGGGCAGCTACAAGGGCGGCGACATCTACTGGCTGACGATCTCGAGCGCCCGCGACTACGGGCTGCGTGTAAAGCACACGCAATCGGCGCAGGGGAACCCGCAGGGCAACGTGCAGCTCTGGCTCGTCGCCTTCGACCCCGCGAGGGCCGCCGCCGGCCTCGATCCGAGCTTCGCCCCGGTGTGGCTGCCCTTCCAGAGCGTGGCGTCGTCGAACCACATCGGCCAGTGGACGACCAAGATCGTCGGGCCCATCAAGTGAGCGACCGGGTCGCGGCCGGGCCGAGGAAGCGACGGGGCAGGTAGCGCGACGGGGCAGGCGTGCTACGACCCCCCGGCGCGCCATGTCCAACTCCAAGAAGACCCTGGGCCTCGTCTCGAGCTTCGTCCCGTGCGCGGTCGGCTTCGCCGCGCTGGTCGCGGCGTGCTCCGGCGCGAGCGACAGCGATCTCTTCGGCGCGCCCGGCGCGTCGAGCTCGGGTGGGTCCTCGTCCGGTGCCTCGTCGGGCGGGTCGTCGTCGGGCGGGTCGTCGTCGGGCGGGTCGTCGTCGGGCGGCTCGAGCTCGAGCTCGGGCGGCGCGTGCGTGCCCAAGGCGCCGGTCGCGCTCGACAACACCCCCGTCACCTTCGAGATCGTCTACGACGCGTCGGGCAGCATGTCCGACGCCGCGCAGGAGCCGAAGTGGGGATCGGTGACCGTCGCGTCGAACGAGTGGTTCACGAGCCTCCTCACCAAGAACGACACCCGCGCGTCGGTCGGCGTCATCGTCTTCGGCGACTCGCTCGATCCCACGAACTCGAGCGGGCCCTACCCGGCTGCGCCCGACGTCGCGCCGGCGGTGGTCGACGCCGCCCAGCTCACCAAGCTGAAGGGCCGCATGGTCGGCACCGCCCAGGGCCTCACCCCGACCTACGCCGCGCTGAGCGGCGCCTACGGCGTCCTCGAGGCGCTCCCCGCGGCGACGCGCGGGCGCCGCGCCGTCCTCTACGTCTCCGACGGTGATCTCTCCGAGAGCCGCCCGCTCTCCGACTACACCGCGCTCGTCGGCGGCAAGCTCGCGGGGCCGCGCGCCATCCTCACCTACGCCATCGGCATCGGCGACGTGAGCGTGTCGTTCACCGTCCCCCAGAACCTCGCCGAGCTCGCGCTCGCGGGCGGCACCGCGCGCCCCTCGTGCGACAAGGCCGAGAAGACGAACCTCGCCAAGATGTGCCACCAGCAGGTGAACTCGAAGAACAAGACGATCGCCCAGGCGGCGTCCGACGTCGGCGCGGCGCTCGTGAAGATGCGCTACCACGCCGTCGCCTGCGACATCGACGTGACCCCGGCCATCAAGGCCGACCCCAAGAACGTCAACGTCTCCCTCGTCGACGCGAGCAACAAGCGTCAAGAGGTGCCCGCGGGCACCAAGGACGGCTGGGTCTACGACGACCCCACGTCGCCGACCCGCATCGTCCTCCAGGGCGAGGCCTGCGTCACCGCGCGCTCGGCGCTCTACCGCGCCGAGGCGTCGCTCGGCTGCCCGAGCAAGTAAGTATCCAACTTCGGATAGTGGGCCGGGCCCCGCGGCGGGCGCCTGGCCTTCGTCGCGGTGTGCGTCGCGCGCCGGGCGGGTCTGCGGGTCAGTCGAGGATCTCGACGCCGGTGGCGACGAGCTCGAGCTTCGCGAGCGGACGCCCGAGCTGGGCATCTGCCTCGGACTTGCAGCCCTTCTTGTCCTCGGCGTGCTTCGAGCCCTCGTGGGCGTGCCCCTCGCCGCAGCCGTCGCCGGTCTCCTGCGCGATGACCGTGCCCGACACGCGCGCGCGCTTGCCCGACGCGGTCTTGGGGACGAAGAACGCGTGGCCCGCCATCTTCACGTGCGCTTGCCCGGCGTCGTCCTTGAGCTCCATCCAGCAGCCCATGTGCTGGCACACGGCGCTCACGGTGCCGGTGGTGACGAACGGCGTCGTGGAGAAGCGCTTCGGATCCTTGGCGACCTCGGTGAGCGCCGTCTCCTTCGCCTGGGCCTCGATCGGCGCGCCGAGCTTGAGCGCCGCCTTCGCCTCGGGGGCGCTCGGCGACTTGGGCGTCGCGGCGGTGGGGGCGGGCTTCACCGGCTCGGGCCGAGGCGGCTCGGCCACGGTGTTGCACCCCAGGGTCGCGAGCACGAACGAAGCGAAGAGGAGCGTGCGCTGCATCACGAGGGAGGATGTAGCACACCCCGCCGCGCCGGGCGAAGCGCCCAAGCGCCCGGTTTCACGAACGATTCCGGAGGCCAAAAGCGTCACTCATGCATGAGGTGCTTTTGTGTGGCGGGGGCGACCGGAGGTGCTATCGCAAAGGGCCGCAGGGGTCGGAGGTGAACGTGCCCAGCTCGTCGTCGTCTCGGGAGAATCGTCGGAGCCTGCGCGTCGCGTCGGCGCTCACGCTCGCGCTCGGCCTCGCCGCCGTGGTCGGCGCGTGCGACTCGGGGCGGGAGTCGCCCTACGAGCCGCCGCCGTACGACCGGCTCGACGGCGGCGCCGACGGCGCGAGCGCGGCGACGCCGGACGGCGACGTCGACGACGTCGCGCCCGACGGGCCGTGCACGGCCACCTTCCGCTACGTGCCGAGCGGCTCCGCGCCCAAGACGGTGGCGGTGACGGGGGAGTGGAACGGCTTCGCCAAGCCCGGCGTCACCCTCGCCCCCGATCCGAAGGGCGGCTTCGCGGCGACGGTGGAGCTCCCGCCGGGCCTCGTCGGCTACAAGCTCCTCGTCGACGGCGAGTACCGCATCGACCCCGAGGCGCGCCTGCGCAAATACGTCGGCGGCGTCGAGAACTCGGCGGTGCGCGTGCGCGACTGCAAGCTGCCCGAGCTCACCCTCGCGCAGAAGTCGCTCGATCGCGCGAGCGGCCGCGCCACCTTCCGGGCGACGGTCCACTTCGAGCGCGGCCACGGCGGCCGCAAGGTCGACGCCGCGAGCGTCACCGCGGTCGTGCAGAAGGACGGCAAGGACACGCCGGCCCAGGCGAGGGTCGACGGCGCGGATCTCGTGGTCGAGGCCCGCGACCTCGCCGACGGCAAATACACGATCGTCGTCTCCGCCAAGGACCGCGGCGGCCGCGCCGCCAAGCCCCTGCGTCTGATGTTCTGGGTCGAGCCGTCGGCCTACGAGTGGAAGGACGCGGTCATCTACATGGCCATGGTCGACCGCTTCAAGAACGGCGACCCCGGCAACGACCCCGCGCGCGCGCCCGGCGTCGACGCGCGCGCCGACTTCCAGGGCGGTGACCTCCAGGGCATCCGGCAGAAGATCGCCGACGGCACCTTCGACCGCCTCGGCGTGCGCGCGCTCTGGCTCTCGCCGTTCAACACGAACCCCGCCGGCGCGTACGCCGCCGACGACGGCGTGCACCAGGTCGTCGGCTACCACGGGTACTGGCCCATCCGCGCCCGCGAGGTCGACGCGCGGATCGGCGGCGCCGCGGGGCTGAAGTCGCTCGTCGCCGAGGCGCACGCCCACGGCATCCGCGTGCTCGCCGACTTCGTGGTCAACCACGTGCACAAGGAGCACGAGTACTTCAAGGCGCACCCGGAGTGGTTCCGCACCGGCTGCGTGTGCGGCACGAACAACTGCGACTGGACCGGCCACCGGCTCGACTGCCTCTTCGCCGACTACCTGCCCGACGTGAACTGGTCGGTCACCGAGGCGAGCGAGCAGTTCGGCGACGACGCGCTCTTCTGGCTCGAGGAGTTCGATCTCGACGGCCTCCGCATCGACGCGGTCAAGCACGTCGAGGACGCGTCGGTCATGAACATGGCGACCAAGATCCGCGAGGAGCTCGAGGTCGCGGGCACGCGCGTCTTCCTCACCGGCGAGACGGCGATGGGCTGGGGCGACTGCGGCCTCGCGTGCAACGCCAACGAATACGGGACGATCAGCCGCTACATCGGCCCCTGGCAGCTCGACGGGCAGTTCGACTTCGTGCTGCACCACGCGGTGCCGTATCGCACCTTCGCCTACGACGAGAAGGGCTTGATCCACGCCGACTACTGGGCGCAAGCGAGCACCTACTCGTACCCGCCGGGCGCGATCATGACGCCCTACATCGGCAGCCACGACACGAGCCGCTTCGTCACGCTCGCGAGCTACCGCGGCCAAGACGGCGCGCACGGGCAGGGCATCCCCGGCAACAAGTGGGACAACGTCGCGGCCGCGCCGCCCGACGCCGAGCCCTACGCGCGCCACCGCCTCGCGCTCGCGTGGCTGATGGCGCTGCCGGGCGCGCCGCTCCTCTACTACGGCGACGAATACGGCCAGTGGGGCGGCGCCGATCCGAACAACCGCGCCGCCTGGCGCGGCGACTCGGTGAGCGGCGAGGAGGCGACGACGCTCGCGTTCACGCAGAAGCTCGGCGCCGCGCGCCGCGAGCTCGCGCCCCTGCGGCGCGGCGAGTACCGCTCACTCCTCGCGACCGAAGACGACCTCGTCTTCGCGCGCCAATCCGGCTCCGACGTCGTGGTCGTCGCGCTCACCCGTCGCCCCGGCGGCGCCACGCTCAACGTGCCCGTCCCCGCGACGTTGCCGCTCGCCGACGGGACGGTCCTCAAGGACCGGCTGTCGAGCGCGCAGACCACGGTGTCGGGGGCGCAGATCACCGTCACCCTGCCCGGTCGCGGCGCCGCGTACCTCGCGAAGTGAGTCAGCAGCGCGGCACGGGCTGCGACGCGAGCCGGCCCGTGAAATCGCACGTGTAGAGCACGAGGAGCGACTCCGAGCAGAGCTCGCCTCCGCAGGGGATCGTGACCGTCACCCCGAGCGACAAGAGCGCGTTGCAGCCGCAGCCGAGCACGACCCCCGCCTCCGCCGCGGCCCCTCCCGCGTCGCGGTCGCGCGTCGGGCCGGGGCCGCCCGAGTCCGCGAGCGGAGGCGGCGCGGGGTCGGCTTGCGCGCCGGCGTGCGGGGTCCCCGAGCTGCCGTGGGTGATCGGAGGTGGCCGCTCTTCGCTGCCGCTGCACGCGACGAGCGCGAGCACGACGGCGCTCGCGGCGCCGAGCGCCCGCCTCACTCGGCGACCTCGATCGACACCTTGGGCGCCGACAGCTCGCGGTCGGCTCCCTCCTGCACGAGCACCAGCGGGGTGGTCACCCGCACCGTGTAGATCCCCTTGGCGAGCGACGTGGTGGGCACACGCGGATAGCCGGTCTCGGGCACCTCGCCCTTGACCTGCTCCGTCGCCCAGCGGTGGTTCGAGGCGTTCCACCCCGTCTTCATCTTCGCGGTGCCGCCGGGGGCGAGGACGATCTTGGCGATGACGCGCGTGGGCGCGCGCGAGGGCTTCTTGGGCGGCTTCCCTGGCGGAGCTCCGGCCGGGCGCCCCTTCGCGTCGGTCGACTCCACGTCGAAGCGCGGCACGGGATCGAGCGCGAAGAAGAGCGGCAGCGGCTTCGAGCCCTTGTTGCGGTAGCTCACCACCAGGTCGACGCGTCCGCCGGGCACGATCTGCGACGTGCTCGGCGAGAGCTTCACCTCGAGGTCGTTCTTCACGTCGGCTGGGCGCTCGCCCTTGGCGTCGAACTCGCACGCCTTGTTGGTGAGCGCCATGTAGAGGTTGTCGAACTTGGCGCTCGTGCACTCGCTCGCCTTGGAGTCACCGGGCGGGGGATCGCTCGACGCGGTCGACGCGGCGGGCGTCGGGCTCTCGCTGGTCCCGCCCTCGTCCTTGGTCGGCTTGGGGGGGAGCTTCGACGGGTCGATGGTCCCGATGGGCTCCATCTCGATCGGCCGGCGCTCGGGCCGGGGCCCGCACCCCGCGAGGGCCGCCGCGCAAGCGCCCATCGACAGCACGAACCGGGTCGCGGGGCGGAGCATCGAAACCAGGATACCAGGGGACGCCGCCCCCGTGCCCATCCCCGCGCCCCTCCCGCGCCCATCCCGTGCCCGTGCCCGTGCCCGTGCCCGTGCCCGTCCCTCCAGCACCGCGCTCGAACAGCACTTCCCGCGAAGACCGCGAGCCCGTGCCCATGCACCGGCGGGGACGGGAGGGACGTGTCCCCCAAATTAGGCAGCTCGCTGCCCAATTTCGGGAGCGGCACCAACCCCAACGAAATCCAACGGTTGAGCCCCTCTCGCCCGGCGCGCGCCCGCACCCGATTTCGTAACGCAGATCAGAGTCACCTTTTTCATGGCCGGCCGGTCGAATCGTGCTACCTCGGTCGGGTCGGAGCCGCGCCGTCGGAGCGATGGCCGTCGGAGCGATGGAGGACCGGACGATATGACTCGGCGCGCACGCCACAACGGGTGGGTGTACCTGGCGGTGAGCCTGCTCGGCCTCGCCGCCGCGCGGCAGGCCCGCGCCGACGAGCCGTCGGGGCAGGGCCCTCCTCCGCCGCCCCCGCCCCCGCAGACCGATCCGTCCGCGCCGCCCCCGGCGGATCGACCGCCGCCCCCTGCGCCGCCGCCCCCCAAGCCGCACGACGGCCGCTTCGAGTTCGGCTCCTACGGCCGCGTCCACTTCGCGAGCGATCTCCAGGGCGGCACCGGGCGCAAGGCGAACATCGTCGCCCACGGCACCCGCATCGACGAGGACGACTACGCCGAGCTCGAGCTGCGCCGCGAGGACACGTTCGACGTCGGCATCAAGAGCCGCGTCGTCGCCACCGTCGCGCTGTTCGGCCCGTACTTCCACTTCACCGGCAAGGTGCCCGACAAGATCGCGGTGCGGAACCTCTACGCCCAGGCGCAGTGGAATCGCTTCACCCTCTGGGCCGGCGCCCGCATGTACCGCGGCGACGACATCTACCTCCTCAACTGGTGGCCGCTCGACAACCAGAACACGGTCGGCGGCGGCCTCGGCGCCCGCGTGTGGGACGACGGCGAGCGCGAGAACGCGCCGCCGCGGCTCGAGACCAACGTCGCCGCGCACATCGGCCAGCAGCGCCTCGACAACCAGTACCAGTACCAGACCATCCCCGTCGTCGCGCCGTTCGGCTTCGGCACCGTCGACGTGACCAAGCTCGATCGCCCGCGCACCATCGAGACGCTGAAGATCACCCAGCACGTGCGCGGCGCGCAGCGCGGCGGCTTCAAGGCGATCCTCTACGGGGAGCTCCACGAGCTCGCCGCCGGCGTCTACCGCGATCCCGTCACCAACAAGGACCTCGGCCTCCCCAGCGACTTCGGCTGGATGCTCGGCTCGCAGCTCACGTATTACACCGGCGAGCGCGACACCTACGTCTCGCTCGTCCTCCGCCACGCGCGCGGCGTCGCCGCCTACGACCCGCTCGCGGTGCCGATGACGTTCGCCAACGACAAGACCACGAGCGGCTCCAGCGAGACGACGCTCGCCCTCGGCGGCAACTACGAGCAGGAGCACTTCGGCGTGCTCGCGGGCGCGTACATGCGCTTCTTCCGCGACGGCGACCCCGCGCCGACCTCGACGCAGAAGTACGACGAGGGCACGGCGGTGCTGCGGCCCGCGGTCTTCCTCGGCGATCACTTCGGGGTCGCGGTCGAGGGGAGCTACCAGGCGCGGCGGATCGCCGTCCTCGACAAGGCGACGAACGAGCCGCTCACCGCCTCGGCGTTCCGCGGCGCGCTCATCCCGTATTTCTCGTTCACCGGGCGCGGCAACTTCAAGCGCCCTTGGATCTACGCCATCTACGCGGCCACCGCCCGCAACGCCGGCGCCCGCGCCCTCTACGCCCCCGAGGACGTCTTCGCCCAGCGCAGCGTCGAGCACTTCGCCGGGCTCGGCGTCGAGTGGTGGTTCAACTCGAGCTCGTACCCGTGAGCGCCATGAAGAAGCACGCCATCCCCGCCCTCGTCCTCGCCGCGCTCGCGGCCGCCGCCCCCGGCGTCGGCTGCGTGAGCATCCCCGTCGAAGGCAAGCAGCCCGCGCTCGCGACCCACGTCCAGGACTGGCGCGACGAGGTCATCTACCAGGTGCTCGTCGACCGCTACGCCAACGGCAACGTCAACAACGACTACAAGGTCCAGCCCGGCGCCCTCGCCCGCTACCAAGGCGGCGACTGGCAGGGGATGAAGGACCACCTCGACTACGCGCAGGCGCTCGGCGTCACCACCCTCTGGATCTCGCCGGTCGTGAAGAACGTCGAGACCGACGCCGACGTCGACGCCTACCACGGCTACTGGGCGCAGGATCTCACCGAGACCAATCCGCATTTCGGCGATCTCGCCGACCTGCGCGCGCTCGTGGCGGCGGCCCACGAGCGCAACATGAAGGTCGTGCTCGACATCGTGACCAACCACATGGGTCAGGTGTTCTTCTACGACGTCAACATGAACGGCAAGGCCGACATCTACATCGGCGGCACCGGCTCCACCTCGCCCGTCACCCGCATCAGCGAGTTCGACCCCGACTACGATCCCCGCGGAGTGCAGTCGTTCACCTCGCTCGGCGAGGCCGGGCGCGCGCCCATCATCTTCATCCAGGACCCGAGCATCAACCGGGTGCCGCCCAAGCCGGGCATCCTCGGCACCGCCGCCGGCTACCACGGCTTCGGCCGCATCCTGAACTACGACGTCGAGAAGCAGCGCCTCCTCGGCGACTTCCCCGGCGGGCTCAAGGACGTCGCGACCGAGATCCCCGAGGTGCGCGCGACGATGATCGACGCCTACACGAGGTGGGCCGAGCTGACGGATCTCGACGGCTTCCGCATCGACACCGTCAAGCACGTCGAATACGAGTTCTGGAAGGAGTTCGCCGCGGGCGTCCGCACCCGCCTCGCCCGCCAGGGGAAGAAGAACTTCCTCATGTTCGGCGAGGCCTTCGACGGCAACGACAAGCTCCTCGGCAGCTACACCCAGAAGGGGATGCTCGACAGCGTCTTCTACTTCTCGCAGCATTTCCAGGCGATCCGCGACGTCTTCGTCTACGCGCACGACCCCAAGCAGCAGAAGGGCACCGACCAGATCGCGAAGCTCTGGGCCGAGCGCGAGGTCAACTGGAGCAAGGAGCCGCAAGACCTCGGCGTCGGCGTCGCGCCGAGCAAGCTCCCGATCAACTTCCTCGACAACCACGACGTCGCTCGCTTCCTCTTCAACGCCGAAGGCGACGTCGACGCCCTGCGCAACGCGCTCGTGTTCCTGATGACGGCGCAGGGCATCCCCTGCCTCTACTACGGCACCGAGCAGGACTTCCGCGGCGGCAACGACCCCGCCAACCGCGAGGTGCTCTGGGACACCGGCTTCGACACCCGCAAGGACACCTTCACCCACTTCGCGAAGCTCGCCCGCATCCGCCAGAAGTCCGCCGCGCTGCGCCGCGGCGACGTGTCGGTCCGCTGGTCGAGCGGCCACACCCAGGCCGAAGAGGACGCCGGCATCTTCGCGTTCGAGCGCGCCGGCGGCGACGCCGGCGACTCGTACGCCCTCGTCGTCATCAACTCCAACGCCAAGAAGGCGAGCACCACCTCCGACGGATCGAAGGTGATGCAGGTCACCGCGAAGCCGGGCACGGTCCTCGTCGACGTCCTCGATCCCGCGCTGTCGACGCGCGCCGTGGACGCCGGCGGCACGCTGCGGGTCACCGTCCCCGCGCAGCGCGCCATGATCCTCGTCCCCGAGTCGCAGAAGTAGCGGCGGCGCGCCGCGCGGTCAGCTCTTCTCGGCGCGCGCGGCGAAGAACGAGTACACGACCGGCACGATGCTGCTGCCGAAGAGGACCACGATCGAAGCCGCCATCGCCGAAGGCCCGCCGACGAGGCCGAGGAGCACGCACGTCGCGCCGCTGACGACGAGCGCGTAGCCGCCCACCCGCTGCGTGCGCGCCCACACCTCGGGCGACTGGATCGTCCAGAAGGTGCGAACCCCCACCACCGGGTTTCGGCGGATGCGCGGCATCACGAGCCCGAGGACGACGAAGAAGAGCCCGAGCATCACCATCAACGGCCGCATGATGTCCGTGTCGGGCTTCACCGCGACGCGCAGGATGAGGCAGTGGATCGCGCACAAGAACAGGGTGGTGAGCGCGGCGATGAACGGCATCGGCCCCGCAGCCGCGGCGCGCTTCGCCTCGTCGCGCACGAGCTTGTAGGCGAACCGCGTGATGGCCCACATCACGAGCCCGAAGATCGGCAAGAACGCGGCCGCCATGGCGCGCGGCATCCACCCGTTCGGGGTGCCGTGGATGTCGAAGTGCGTGGCCACCTGCTCGGGGAGGCGCCCGTAGACGAGGCCCGTGAGCCCGCTGGTGAGGCCGAGGAGCGAGAGCGACACGACGTCCCAAGTGTTGATGCGCATGACGACACGAACCTCCGGGCCGGCGCCTCTCGGGCGTCGGCGTCTTCATCGAACCCGCCGCAGGAGAAGGTGCGGCGACCACGAGCGTCGCCACCGACGACGGAGGCGACGACCAGAGACCGACGGCCGGGCCGTCAGGTCGCGCTCGCCCGGCGGCGGCGCGAGGGCACGAGATCGAGGATCTCGGCCGCGACGTCCTCGAGCACCGAGGACTGGAGCGTGTAGACGAGCGACGTCCCCCGCCGCTCGCAGCGCACGAGGCCCGCGCCCTTCAGGATGCGCAGGTGGTGCGACATGGTGGGCTTCGTCAGGTGGAACTCGTCGGCGATTTCGCCAGCGGTCCTGGACCCTTGGCGGAGCAGCCGGAGCACGGCCCGGCGCGTCGGATCACCGAGCGCCGAGAAGGCGGAGTGGCGTTCGGTCATGTTCGATGGACGTCTATTTAGACATGCATCAAATTACCGGCAAGGGGCTCGCGCGCCGATTCCTCCGAAAGCCGCCGCCCGCTCCCCGGCGGGGGCCAGGCGCTCGGCGTCCGCCGCCGGCCACTCGAAGCGGAAGGTCGCGCCGCGCCCGCGCTCGCTCGACACGGCGGAGGTCCCGCCGAGCGCCTCGCACGCCGCGCGCACCGCGGCGAGGCCGAC
>JAEUKG010001018.1 GCA_016794325.1 Myxococcales bacterium
GCCGAGGGTGACGGCGCACGCGGCCGCGCGCAGCAGCGCGTCCGACTTGCCGCCGACGGCGGCGTGCCAGCGCTCGAGCAGCTCGCGCGCGGCAGCGACGTCGCGCGCCGAGCGGCACGCGCGATCGAAGAGCGCGCAGGCGACGTCGAGCTCGCCCGCGGCGGCGCGGAGCTCGCCCGCGCGCGCGAGGGCCCACGGGTCCTCGTCGGGGCCGCTCTCGAGCGCGCTCGCGGCGGCGGAGCACGCGTCGCGGTCGGTCTCGCCGGCGCGGAGCGCGGCGGCGACGGGGAGCCCGACCGGCGCGACGGCGACGAGGCCGTCGTCGGTCGACACGAGGCCGAGGGCGACGAGCTCCTCGAGCGCGGCCGCCGGCCCGAGGGTGGTGGCGATTTCGAGCGCGCAGGGCTGGCCCATCGCCGCGAGCGTCGCGAAGAGCGCGCGCGCCTGCGACGAGAGGGCGCGAGCGTCCGGCCCGCGCGTCGGCGCGCGCTGCGCGCTCGACCACCACGCCTCGAGCGACGCCAGATCGAGCGCCGTCGGCGCGCCGTCGGCGGCCATCGCGACGAGCACGCGCTGGCGCTCGGACGGGGTGAGCGAGTCGCCGATCTCGAACGTGGAGGTGGCGGCGGCGAAGGACCCGCCGTCCGTCAGCAGCACGAGCGGCACGCGCCGGTGGCTGGCGACCAGATCGGCGACCGCCGCGTCCCACGAGCGAGCGACCGGCAGCTCCGCGACGAGCGCCGCGCCTCGCGCCTCGGCCGCGCGCACGACCGCCTCGGCGATCTCGGGGGCGCTCGTCGGCGACGGGCAGATGCCGAGGCGAGCCGCGAGCTCGCGGAACACCGGGCCGCCGCTCCCGAGGGCGGTCACGGCCACGCGACCCGAGCCGCGGAGGCGGCGAGCGGCGTGGGCGGCGAGCGCGGCGTGGATGGCGACCGGAGCGCGGACGAGCGTGACGCCGGCAGCGCCGCTCACCAGGTGGTCGTCGAGCTCGGTGAGGCCCGGGCTGATCTCCCGCGGGGAGGACGCGGGAGGCGGCGGGCTGGGCAGGTTCTGGACGGGTAGGGCCAAGGTCGTACCTCTCGAGGTCGTACGCCGGTGCAAGATCGGATCCCCCCCAAAAAACGTGTCTCCTTGCGCATAGATGACCTTGGATCCGGGGCGTCGTCAGAAAAGGCACGGCGCCCCTGTAAACGTCCGCACGGGGTACACCCGCTCCTGGGGTGCGGGGTTGTGGGCGCTCCCGCGTCCCCCGAACGGGCGACAGGGGCTCACCTATGTGCACGATAGGACAGGGATATTGGCGAACGTCGCGGCGGCGGCGCATCTTGGAGGCGTGCCAGCGAACGCTGGCGGCTCAAGGAGATAACCAATGAAATATGCTCAGCTTTTTGCCGCCGTTGCCCTCGCCTCCCTCGCCGTGACGGCCTGCTCGGTTCAAGACGCGCCGCCGGAGGAGCGCGTGGAGCAGTCGTCCGACGCGCTGCGGAGGGTGTCGACCAAGCCCCCGGAGGGCTGCGTCGGGACCTACCAAGGCACGTGCGCCTGCCAGGGCCAGGACCCGTTCGGACCGGACGTGGGCTCGTACTACTGCACGACCGACCAGCGGAAGTGCGGCGACTACTTCACGTGCTGGTGCTCCTGCCCCACCACCGAGTGAGTGGGAGGCTCGGTCACCACG
Organism: Myxococcales bacterium; assembly: GCA_016794325.1. Lineage (GTDB taxonomy): Bacteria > Myxococcota_A > Polyangia > Polyangiales > Polyangiaceae > SXNL01. Next base: position 1,682 of record JAEUKG010001018.1, read on the forward strand.
CGGGCGGCGTCGGGCGCGTCCGGAACGGAGGGGGCGCGCCGACCTGGCCGGCTTCGTTGCGGCCCCAGCAGAGCACCTCGTCGACGTGGAGCGCGCACGCGTGCGACGTCTCGACCGCCACGGCGCGCAGCGGCACCGTGAGCGCGAGGTCCTCGGCGTCGGTGTGCTGGTCGTGGATGTTCGACCAGCACGTCGTCGCGCCGCCGGGGCGGCTCACGCACGAGCGCCGCCCGCCCACCGACAAGCTCGTCGCGTCGACGACGTTGGGGAGCGCGACGAAGCGCGGACCGAAGCAGCCGCGCGGGTGCTGGCACACGATGCGGCCTTGGTGATCGTGGCCCCAACAGGTGACGCGCCCGCCGGCGATCGCGCAGGTGTGGCTCGCCCCTGCGCCGACCGCGCTCACCCCGCTCAGGGTGGGGACGGTGAACGGCGTCGTCGCGTGGGGGGGCCTCGGATCGTCGAACGCGCCGAGCTGCCCGGCGTCGTTCCTCCCCCAGCAGACGGCGGTGCCGCCTCGCCGCACGGCGCAGGTGTGACGCTCGCCGGCGCTCACCGCGACGGCGTCGACGAGGCCCGACACCGCGACCGCGGCGCGGCTCGGCGTGAGCGTGCCGTCGCCGAGCTCGCCGCCGTCGTTCTGCCCGAAACACGCCACGTGGCCGTTCTTGCGAAGGACGCACGTGTGGCGCTCGCCGGTCGTGACGAGCTGGGCGTCGGCGACGCCGTCGATCACGGCGACCGCGCGATCGTCGCGGTAGGGGAAGCTCGCGCCGAGGGCGGACGGGTCCCCCCAACACGCGACCCGGCCGCTCGTGAGGACCGCGCAGCCGTGCCCTCGGCCGAGGCTCGCGCTCTGCACCGGGCCGAGCCCGGGGACGGGCTCGATCGCGCTGCGCGCGGCGTAGGGGACCCGCGTGACGTCGTGGCCCCAGCAGCGGAGCGCGCGATCCGCGCCGATCGCGCACGACTGCTCGGGGCCGACGATCACCTGCGTCGCGCGCGCCGCCAGCCGGTGCGGCTCGCGCTCGCTCCCGTCGGTGCCGAGGCCGAGCTGCCCTTCGTTGTTCGCGCCCCAGCACACGACGGCGCCGGCGGCGCGGAGCGCGCACACGTGGTTCCAGCTCGCGACGACCTGGACGGCGTCGGTGACGTCGGCGACGGCCGCGAACGCGTGGTGATCGGCGGTCGTGCCGTCGCCGAGCTGGCCCGAGACGTTGATGCCCAAGCACCGGATCTTGCCCGACTTCTCGAGCAAGCAGTCGAAGCCGGCCGAGAGCGCCAGGGCGCTCGCGCCGGCGACGTCGGCGAGCGTCTTCGAGTCGTCCATGTCGGCGGCGCACGTGACCCGGCCGTCCCTCGTCACCGCGCACGTGCGCCCGACCTCGAGGGCGATGCGCGCGGCGTCGGCCACGCCGAGCAGAGCGCGCGCGCCGCCGCGCTTGACCTTCGGTCCCACGTTCCCCCAGCACACGACCTCGCCGCTCGCTCGTCGGGCGCAGCTTCGGTCGTGGCTCACCGCGATCTCGGCCGCGTCGCGGACGTGGGGGACCTCGACCGGGCCTTGCCCGTTCGCGACGCCGAGCTGCCCGCTCTCGTTCTTGCCCCAGCAGGTGACGCGCCCGTCGCGGCGCCGGGCGCAGGTGTGCTCGGCGCGCGACGCGACCTCGACCACGTCGGCGAGGCCCGGCACGAGCACCGGCCCCTCGGCGCCGCCTTCGGGCTCCGAGCCGAGGGCGCCGTCGCCGGGCGAGCCCCAGCACGACACGCGGCCGTCCTCGAGCGCGGCGCACGCGTGGTCGACGCCGACCGCGACGTCGATCGCTCCCCTGACGCCGGGGACCCGCGTCGGGCGCGTGTGGCTCGTGCGGTAGCCGCGCGCGTCGCGCGGCCCGAGGCCGCCGCCCCAGCACGAGACCTCGCCGGACGCGAGGAGCGCGCACGTGCGCCCCGGCGAAGCCGCGAGC
>JAEUKG010001044.1 GCA_016794325.1 Myxococcales bacterium
TGGCGATCGCGGTGACGATCGTGCGGGGCTGGCCCTGACGGACGGGGTGGGCGCTCGTCAGCTCGAGGCGTAGCCCTTGAGGCCGAGGCGCTGGAGGTAGCGGTAGAGCGTGGCGGGCGAGAGGCCGAGCGCCTTGGCGGCGGCCTCGCGGTTGCCGGAGACGGCGTCGAGCGCGCGGGCCACGTGCTCGCGCTGGAACGCGAGCGTCGCCTCCTCGAGGGTGCCGCGCCCGGCGCTCTTCGCCACGGGCTCGCCGGACGTGGGGCTCGCGGCGGGCTCGACCCCGAGCTCGGTCGGAAGATCGATCGGCGTCACGACGTCGCCCTCGCAGAGGATGACGGCGCGCTCGAGGACGTTCGACAGCTCGCGGACGTTGCCGGGCCACGTGTACGCGCACAGGATCGCCATCGCGTCCGGGGCGATGGCGGCCACCGCCTTGCGCTGGGCGCGCGCGTGCTGGTGGAGGAGCTCGAGCGCGAGCGCGGGGACGTCGTGGGGCCGCTCGCGCAGCGGGGGGATCCGCACCACGCCGACCTGCAGCCGGTAGAGCAGGTCGCTGCGGAACGCTCCCGCTTGGACCATCGCCGCGAGGTCGCGGTGGGTCGCGCTCACGACGCGGACGTCGACGTGCACGCCGCGGTCGGCGCCGACCGGCGTGACCTCCTTGGCCTCGACCGCGCGCAGCAGCTTGGCCTGCACCGCGGGCGTGAGCTCGCCGACCTCGTCGAGGAAGAGGGTGCCCCCCGACGCCGCGCGGAAGAGCCCCTCCCGCGCCCGCTCGGCGCCGGGGAACGCGCCCTTCTCGTGGCCGAAGAGCGTGCTCTCGATCGACGTGTCCGCGATCGCGCCCACGTCGAGGGTGATGAAGGGGCCCGAGGCGCGGGGCGAGCACTCGTGCAGCGCTCGGGCGACGAGCTCCTTGCCCGCGCCGCTCTCGCCGAGCACGAGGACGTTGGCCGACGCGGCGGCGAACTTCTCGACCGCGTCGGCGAGCTCGTTCATCACCCGGCCGCCGCGCCGGAGCATCGCGATCGCGCTGCGGTCCCCGTGGAGGAGCGTCCGCAGGCGCGCGTTCTCGCGGCCGAGGCGGCCGTGGTCGGCGATGTTCTGCACCTTGCGCTCGAGGTCGGCGAGCGAGAGCGGCTTGAGCACGTAGTCGTGGGCCCCCCGTCGCAGCGCCTCGACGGCCGAGTCGACCGACGCGTACGCCGTCATGATGAGGGTCACCGTCTCCGGCGAGGTCTCCCGCACCTTGTCGAGGACGGTGAGGCCGTCGACGTCGGGCAGCCGAAGGTCGGTGATGACGAGATCGAACGACCGGATCGTGAGCTCGTCGATCGCGGCGCGGCCGGACTCGACCGCGGTCACGCTGTGGCCGGCGCGCCCGAGGGCCCGGGCGACGTTGGTGCAGAGCGTGTGCTCGTCTTCGACCACGAGGATTCGTTCACCCATCTTCGGCTCCAGGTAGGTCGATCGTCACGACGGTGCCCCGACCGGGCTCGCTGGCGAGCTCGAGCGAGCCCCCGACCGCGCCGAGCACGCTCTGCGACACCGACAGCCCCAGCCCGGTGCCGCGCCCGGGGGCCTTGGTGGTGAAGAGCGGGGTCGTGGCCTTGGCGAGGACGGCCGGCGTCATCCCGACGCCGGTGTCGCGCACGGTGATGGTGACGCGGCCGCCGGCCTCGCGCGCGGCGACGGTGAGCGTCCCGCCGTCGGGCATCGCGTCCGCGGCGTTGATCATGAGGTTCACGAGCACGAGGAGCAGGTGGTCCTCGACCATCCGCACCGCGGGTATCCCGTGAGGGATATCGACCGCGAGATCGACCTTCTTCCACCGCGAGTCGTGCTGGACGAGGCGGGCGGCGTCGTCGACCACGAGCCGGATGTCAACGTCCGTGACCTCGTCGCGGCGGCGCCGCGCGAAATCGACCATCTCTCGCAGGGTGCGGCTCATTCGCCCGACGTGGCGGCGCAGGACGGCGAGAGACTCGCGGATCCGAGCCACGTCGTCCTCCCCCTCGAGCAGCTCGAGCTCGGTGCTGAGGGAGGCGAGCGGGTTGCCCAGATCGTGGGCGAAGCCCGCCGCCATGACCCCGAGGCTCGCCATCTTCTCCTGGTGGCGCACCTGCGCCTCGAGGCTCCGCTGGGCGGTGACGTCACGGCCGACCTCGATGACGGCGTCGCGGCCAGGGACCGGGATGCGCTCGAGCTCCCACACCCGGCCCTCGTCGTCGGCGCGCTCGGCGCGGGCGGCGTCGGTGGTCGCGAGCGGGCCGCTGGGCCCCGCCTGCGCGACGCGGTTCTGCTTGATGACGCGCCCGTCTTCGTCGACGACGACGATGCGCTCGTGGAGCGAGTCGAGCAGGAGCTCGGTGAAGGCTTGGGCCTCGGCGAGCTCGGCGGTGCGCTCGCGGACCCGCTCGCCGAGGAGGCTCATCTCCCGGGCGATGGCGGCGTCGGTCTCGAGGCGCGAGCGCCGGATCTGGAGGAACGACCACGTCGCGAGGAGGAACGTCGCGCCCACGCCGCGCGCGATGTGCGGCCCGTGCAGATCGAAGCCGCGCGGCGCCATGAGGAAGCGCTCCGCGAGCTCCCAGAGGCCGAAGTACACGGTGACGATGAGCGCGCCCCGCACCGCGGTGCGGAGCCAGAGCTCGCGCCACGACTCGTGGCCCTCGGCTCGCGGAGCGTTGGCTCTCCCCACCGTCGACATCTCGCATGCGGGTAGCACACGGTGTGCCGCGAGCAAACCTGCAGACCTCCTGCGAATTTCGACGCCGCTCCGCATCGGGTGCGCGGCGCGTGCAGGGGATGCAGCGGTCGGGAATCTCAAGAGTGAGAGTCGCTCTCGGCGTTTTCGGGACCGTGCGCGCCGACCCCTCGAAAGCGCGCCGAGGGAGCAGCGGCGCGAGAGTCTCAAGACTGAGGGGCGCGCACGTCCGAGCGGTTGGCCGCGGCCTTGCACCCGCGGGGGCCGGCTCTCGGAGCCCCAAGCAAGAGAAAGGTGGATCAGCCATGCGTGTTCGAACCCTCGTCGCCCTCGCGGTCGTGACGACCGGCGCGGTGACGGCGCTCGCCGTCGGTTGCGAGAACAAACACGAGGCCAACCAGCAGCAGCAGGGCGGGGGCAGCGGCAACCTCGGAGCGTCGGCGTCGCTCGCGGAGCTGATGAAGGCGCGGAACCTGTCCGAGGCCGACGTCGAGGCCGCGCTGAAGACCTACGTCCCCACCGGGAAGATGGATGAATATTACATCTTTGCGTCGGGCGGGCAGTCCGGCAACGTCGACGTCATCGGCGTGCCGTCGATGCGCCTCCTCAAGGTCATCGGCGTGTTCACGCCGGAGTCGTGGCAGGGGTGGGGCTTCGGCGGCGACAGCGACAAGATCCTCGACCAGGGCAACCAGGGCCCGCACAAGATCCGCTGGGCGGACATGCACCACCCGAACCTGTCCGAGACCAAGGGCGACTACGACGGCGAGTACCTGTTCGTGAACGACAAGGCCAACGCCCGCGTCGCGGTCGTCGACCTCAAGGACTTCCAGACGAAGCAGATGGTCGCGAACCCGCTCGCGGCGAGCGATCACGGCGGCGCGTTCGTGACGCCGAACACCGAATACGTCATCGAGACGAGCCAGTACCCGGCGCCGCTCGGGCGCGAGTACGCGCCGCTCGGGCAGTTCAAGGAGAAGTACCGGGGCGTCGCCATCTTCTGGAAGTTCGATCGGCAGAAGGGCCGCATCGACAAGGAGAAGAGCTGGGCGCTCGAGCTGCCGCCGTACACCCAGGACCTCGCCGACGCGGGCAAGCTCGACTCGGACGGGTGGGCGTACATCAACTCGTTCAACAGCGAGATGGCGGTCGGCGGCACCCTCGAGGGCAAGCCCCCGATCGAGTCCGGCGCCTCCCAGAACGACATGGACTACCTCCACGTCATCAACTGGAAGAAGGCCGAGGAGCTCGTCAACGGGGGCAAGGCCAAGACGATCGCGGGCATGCGCGTCCTCACGATGGACGTCTCCGGCGCCGAGGGCGTCCTCACCCTGGTCGGCGAGCCGAAGAGCCCGCACGGCTGCGACGTCACCCCCGACGGCAAGCACGTCGTCGTCGGCGGCAAGCTCGACACCCACACGACGATCTACGACGCCGCGAAGATGAAGCAGCTCATCGAGCAGAAGAAGTTCGAGGGCAAGGACGGCTTCGGTCTCCCGATCATGGCCTTCAAGGAGGCGATCGCGGGGCAGGTGGAGATCGGCCTCGGGCCGCTCCACACCGTGTTCGACGACAAGGGCAACGCGTACACCTCGGTGTTCATCGAGAGCGTCGTCGCCAAGTGGTCGTACAAGGACTACAAGAAGCCGGTCGAGAAGCTGAAGGTCCAGTACAACATCGGCCACATCCTCGCCGCCGAGGGCGACACCGTGAGCCCCGACGGCAAATACGTCGTGGCGATGAACAAGATGTCGATGGACCGCTTCCTCCCGGTCGGCCCGCTCTACCCGCAGAACTTCCAGCTCGTCGGCATCGACGGCGAGAAGATGCGCCTCCTCGCCGACATGCCGCTTCCGAACGCGGAGCCGCACTACTCGCAGATGATCAAGGCGGACAAGATCAAGCCGCTCAAGGTCTACAAGGTCGGCACCAACGCCCTCGGCGAGGCCGACCCCACCCGCGTCGAAGGCGGCAAGGAGCGGGTCGTCAGGAACGGCAACAAGGTCGAGGTCTTCATGACCGCGATCCGCAGCCACTTCACCCCCGATCAGGTCGAGGTCGAGGAGGGCGACGAGGTGACGATCCACCTCACCAGCCTCGAGACGGCCGAGGACCAGACCCACGGCTTCACCATCGACATGTACAACATCAACGTGAGCCTCGAGCCCGGCAAGCACGAGAACATCACGTTCAAGGCCGACATGCCGGGCACCTACCCGATGTACTGCACCGAGTTCTGCTCGGCGCTCCACCTCGAGATGACCGGCTACTTCCTCGTGAAGCCGAAGAAGCGCTGAGGAGCGGATGTCCCTCGAGCCGAGCGACGACGCGCCCGCCCCCGCCGACGAGTCGGGGGCGAAGCGCAAGGCCGACGGCCACGTGCACCTGCACGTGGTCCAGACCGGGGGCAAGGGGGGCAAGACGCCGTGGGACTGGGCGCGCGGTCTCGTGATCGCGTGCGGCCTCGGCTCCGTCGGGCTCTTCGCGGCGTCGTACTTCCAGAACTGGTGGAAGTTCTGGCTGTACGCGCCCCAGTATCCGAAGGGCCTGCAGCTCGAGATCTCCCTCCGGGGCATGGGCGGCGACGTCCACGAGATCGACCTCCTGAACCACTACATCGGCATGAAGCACCTCGCCGACGCGGCGCCGACCGAGCGCCAGATCGGCGGCTACGCGGTGGCGGGGCTCTGCATCGTGACGATGGTGGCGCTCATGATCGGCGGCCGAAAGCTGAACAAGCTCATGGCGGTGCCGGCGGTGGGCTTCCCGCTGTTCTTCCTCGGCGACAGCCTCTACTGGCTCTACAAGTTCGGTCACGACCTCGACCCGAAGGCGCCGCTGCGGATCGGCGCCTTCACCCCGCAGATGTTCGGCAACGGCGTCATCGGGCAGTTCGAGACGTTCGCCACGCCGCAGATCGGCTTCTGGATGGCCCTCGGCGCGGTCGCGCTCGCGGTCGTGGGCACCGTCCTCCGCTCGCGCGTGTGCGCGCACTGCGGCCGCGCCGGAGAGTGCGTGGCGGTCTGCCCACGGCTCATGGTCTTGCCCAACAAGCCGAAAGAGAGCGCGTCGTGAAGAGGCCGCTCGTCGTCGCCTGCGCGCTCGCGATCGCCACGGCGAGCGCGACGGCCGCGCGCTCCGACGGGACGTCGCCGAGCGCGGCGGCGTCGACGTCGGGGCCGAGCGGGAGGCCTCTCGCCCGTGGGGCGGCGCCCGTCGAGTCCTTCGAGGTCCTGGAGCGGCTCGTCGCCGATCCGGCCGGCCCGGCCGAGATCGCCGTCGCCGGGACCCTCCGAGGGGACCTCGTGATCAAGCGCCCGCTCCACCTCCGCGGGGCGCCGGGGGCGGTCCTCGAGGGCACGGGGAGGGGCACGGTGATCTCGGTGCAGGCCACGGACGTGACGGTGGAGGACCTCGTGGTGCGCCACTCGGGCCGCCGCCACACCACCGAAGACTCGGCCATCAAGGCCGCGGGGGAGCGGGTCGCGATCCGAGGCGTGCGGGTGGAGTCGTCCCTGTTCGGGATCTCGCTCGCCGCCTGCAAGGCGTGCCTCGTCGAGCGCGCGCACGTGATCGGGGGAGACGACGACGACACCGAGCTCCGCGGCGACGGCATCAAGCTGTGGGAGTCGCACGACTCGATCGTCCGCAAGAGCCGCGTCGAGCGCTCGCGCGACCTCGTCGTCTGGTACACGCGCCGCGCGCTCCTCGAAGACAACGTGGTGGTGAAGAGCCGCTACGGCTCGCACTTCATGTACGCCCACGACGCGCGCGTCCGCCGCAGCCGCTTCGAGGGCAACGTCGTCGGCGTGTTCGTCATGTATTCGTCCCGCGTCCACGTCGAGGGCAACGTCCTCGCGGGCGCGCGCGGCGCCGCGGGCGTGGGCCTCGGCTTCAAGGACAGCGACGCGGTGGAGGTCCGCGGCAACTGGCTCGTCGCCAACACGACGGGCTCGTACCTCGACAACACGCCGCGCTCGCCCGCCGAGCCGGTGACGGTGGCGGGCAACGTCCTCGGCCTCAACGACGTCGCGCTCCGCCTCCACAGCGGCTCCCCGGGCCTGCACCTCACCGGGAACGACTTCCGCGACAACGCGACGATGGTCGAGGTCGACGGCGGCGGCGACGCGCTCCAGGTCGACGTGCGCGGCAACCGCTTCTCCGACTACGAGGGCTACGACCTCGACGGCGACGGCGTGGGCGACGTCCCCTACGAGGTCAAGGCGCTGTCGACCCAGCTCACCGAGACCAAGCCCTCGCTCAAGTTCTTCCACGGCACCGCGGCGATGGGCCTCGTCGACTCGGTGTCGCGGGCGGTGCCGGTGCTCGCGTCGCGGCGCCTGCTGCTCGACCCCGCGCCGCGGACGACCGGCTTCGAGGTGCCGATTCCATGATCACGATCGCAGAGGTGACGAAGCGCTACGGCGGGCTCACCGCGCTCGACCGCGTGTCGCTCACGTTCGACAAGGGCGAGCGCGTGGCGTTCGTCGGCGCGAACGGCTCGGGGAAGACGACGCTGCTCCGCGTGCTCCTCGGCCTCGTCCGGTTCGAGGGGAAGGTCACGGTGCTCGGCAGCGACGTCGCGCGCGAGCCCGAGGTCGCGATGCGCAGCGTCGCCTACGTCCCGCAGGTCGCGCCCCCGCTCGACGCGCCCGTCGCCGAGGTCGTGCGGGCCCAGGCCGCGCTCCGCGGGCGGAGCGCCGACGAGACGTGGGCCCGCGCCAAGCGCCTCGGCCTCGCCGCCGACGCCTGCCGCGGCAAGCGCTTCCGGGATCTGTCCGGCGGCATGAAGCAGAAGCTCCTCGCGGCGATGGCGCTGGCGACGGCGGCGCCGATCCTCGTGTGCGACGAGCCCACCGCCAACCTCGACGGCGACGCGC
>JAEUKG010001079.1 GCA_016794325.1 Myxococcales bacterium
CGCATCGCGGTCGGCGACTCCTTCCACCTCGTCGACGTGCGCGAGGAGAGCGAATACGCGGCCGGTCACGTCCAGGGCGCGGTGCACATCGGCAAGGGCGTCATCGAGCGGGACGTCGAGGCCAAGATCCCCGACCTCGACGCCGACATCGTCCTCTACTGCGGCGGCGGCTTCCGCTCGGTGCTCGCGGCCGAGTCGCTCGCGAAGATGGGGTACACGAAGGTCAAGTCGATGGCCGGCGGCTGGCGCGAGTGGGTCGCCGCCAAGGGCCCGACCGAGTAGCGAGGCGCGCGTGGTCTACCGCGAGCCCGCCCGCGGCGCGCACGCCCGCGTGGCCGCGCTGGTCGACGAGCTCGCCGCCAGCGAGGAGCGCTTCACCCCCGCGTTCTGGGCGCTCGTGGCCGGCCTCCAGGCGCCGCTCGTGTTCGAGGCGGCGGGGCTCGCCCGAGATATCCCTTCTCGGATAGCCCGTCCGCTCGCCGAGGCGCTGAGGAGCGCGCTCGCGCTGTGCGAGAGCGAGGAGGGGCGCGCGCGCATCGGCGACGAGGCCGCCGAGCGGCGCGCGCTCTACGAGGACGTGGCGTCCCGGGCCTCCGCCCTCGAGGGCACCCTCACCGCGCCCCTCGACGAGGCCGAGATCCCGCTGCCGGAGCACCCGACCCAGGTGCTGGCGATCGACCAGCTCGTCGCCGACGACGCCGTGGCCGAGCTGTCTCGGTACGCGCGCAGGGCCGACGCCGACGCGGTCGTGAGGCGGGACGGCGCCCTCGTGTGGGCGCGCTTCGCCCACCAGGGCGCCCCGATGGCGATCACGGTGCGGGCGCGCGAGTCCACCGCGTTCGCGGTGCGGACGAGCGTGGCCCTCGCCTCCCCCGCCCTCGCGGTGCGCCCGCGGACGTTCACCGACTCCCTCGCGTCGCTGTTCGGAGGGGGCCACGGCGCAGTCGGCGACGAGGAGCTCGACGGAGCCCTCGTGGTCGACGGAGACCGCGCGCTCGTCGCGATCCTCACCGAGCCCGCGGTGCGCAACGCGCTCGCGGCGCTGTGCCGGCACGACGTCCCGCGCCTCGAGGTGGGCGGCGGCTTCGCGACGCTCCACGTCGACTACGAGCCGAGCGCCGAGGTGCTCGACCCCGCGTGCCGGGCGTTGCGCGCGCTGCGCGCGTTCGAGCCCGACGCGCCCGCGCTCGTCCGCGGCTGAAGCGGGCGATCACTCCTTGAGCTTCGGGGCGTCGGGGCTCGGGTGAGCGGCGCGGAGCGCCTCGTGCAAGACCCCGATCCGCGTCTCGAGGCGGACGAGGCCGGTCACCGCGACGTCGAGCGTCGGGCTGTCGGGCACGGCGAGCGCGCCGTCGATCGCGCCGAGCTCTCGCTCGAGGGCGCTGACCTCGCCGAGCGCGCGCGCGCGACCGCGCTGATCGCCGACGACGCTCGCGAGCGCGTGCATGTCGCGGATCTCGGCGCGCTGCTCCGAGACCCGCTTGCGGATCGAGGGCGGGACCGGATCGGTGAGCCCGGGCGGCGGAGGCGCGAAGCCCGGCTCGAGCGGCGTGGGCGCGGGCGCGGGCGAGACCGCGACCGGCGCGGGCGCGGGCGAGGGCGCGCGCGCGACGCCTTCGCGAGGCGCCGCCCGAGGCACGCTCGGCGGCTTGGGAGGAGCGGAGCACCCCGCCGCCGCGGCGACGAGGAGCGCGAGGGAGGAGACCAGGGCGCGTGACATCGAGGCCGAAACGCGCTCGCGACCCCGCGCTTACAGCGCAGCGCGCGACGGGTGGGGGGATGTGCGCTCCCGCGGGCTACAAGCACGCGCGCTGGATGTAGAACGAGAACTCGTTGTTGCCCTCGTTGGTCTCGGTGAGGGCCGAGGGGTCGTCGAGGCGGATCCGGAGGATGGCGGGCTTGTCCGGGAGCGCGCCGGCGAGGGACTGGGTGAAGAACGTGGTCCGGCTGAGGAGCGGCGAGAGGCTGCCCATCGACGTGCTCGTCGTCGAGCCAGCGAAGGTCGCGGTGTTCTGGTGCGCGGCGGCGGTGAGCGTGCCCTGGTTCGAGTAGGTGTACTGCACCTTGACCGAGGTGGCGTCGCAGGGGACGTTCACGCGGCCGCCTTGCGCGACGAAGACGCCGAGGATCGCGCCGTTGGCGGTCACGGTGACGCTGTTGCCCATCGACAGATCCGGGAGCGGTAGGTTGAAGCCGGTCTCGTGGACGGAGCCCTCCACGGGGACGTCCACCGGCGACGCTCCGTCGTCGGAGTCGGCGGCGCAGGCGACGAGGGTGAGGGCGGCGAGAGCGGCGAGCGCGGAGGAGCGGGTCATGGTGTCTTCTTTCTCGGTGAGGGCGAGGCGACGAGCCTCGACCTCCGACACCGTAGTCGCCGGCCCGCGGGAGGCCCGTGAGCGTTCGTTGAGAAGTCCACAAGCGGGCGCGTCCGCCGGGCCGCGCTCAGGGCGCGAGGCCGAGCGCGCGAAGGACGGCGGGCGCGACGTCGCGGAGGCGCGCGCCGCCGGGCGCCGCCGGGAGCGCGAGCGGGCGCGTGCCGCCGGAGACCATCCAGCTCCGCCGCGACTCGGGGAACGCGCCGCCGTGATCGCGGAGGTTGTCCGCGCGGCCGTGATCGCTCGTGACGACGACGGTGAACGGATCGCCCTTCGAGCGGTAGATCGCCGTCAGCTCGAGGACGAAGGCGTCGGCCCGCCGGAGGGCCGCGTGGTAGGCCGCGACGTCGCCCGCGTGGGCGTGCTCGTCGGTGTCGCCGAGGCTCACCACCAAGAGCCGCGGCGCGTGAGCGCGCACGTACGCGAGCGCGACCTCGGCGGTGCGCGCGTCGGGGCGGTACGTGCCGTGGCCGGGCCACGCCGCGGACCGCTCGCCGCGGGCGAGCGCCTCGGCGACGCCGGCGTCGGGAGGCGCGCGCCGAGGGTGCGAGCGACCGGCGGAGACGAAGGCGCCGGTCGCCGGAGCGGCGGCGACCCGCCCGACGGGCTCCCACGACGCGATCGCGGCGGCCTGGTCGTCCCCGTAGGCGCGCGCCACCCGATCCACCAGGGTGGGGGCGCCGGCGGCGGCGCAGTCGTTGTCGGCGCAGCGGGAGGGGCCGACGCCGGTGAACAGCTCGGCATATCCCGGCAAGGATACGTAGCTCGGCCCGCTCGCCTCGAACGGCTCGTCGCGGCCGAGGGCGACGCCGCCGGCGGCGAGCGCCTCGAGCCCCGGCAGCGGCCCCGCCCCTCCGAAGGCCTCCTCGGGGCGCACCCCGTCGAACGTCACGAGCGCGACACGCGGCTCTCGCGGCGGCGTCTCCAAGACGTCCCCGTTCGGCGCCGGATCGGCGCCACCGGCTTCATGCGCTGCGTCATGGCTCGCCGACGAGCAGCTCGCGAGCGAGAGCGCGACCGTGAAAATCGTCCACTTCGTCGTCTTCCTTCGCATGGTTCCATGAGAAGGCGCGCCTGCGTCAACGGGGCGGCGCGACGGCGAACGATGGGTGAAGAGTACACGCGATGGCGCCTGGGGCCCCCGCCCCGGCTGTGCTATGAAAGGCCTCCTTGGAGGCAGGAATGCTCACCCTGCGACGACTCGGTTTCTTTGCCGCGGTAACCGCCCTCGCCATCGCGTGTGGCAGCAAGAACAACGGCTACGACGACGACCCCGGCGGCTCCAGCGGGGGCAACCCCGACGGGGGGCCCGGCCCGATCGGCGCCTGCAACAACGGCAAGCTCTGCGTCGGCAACGCCATCCACGAGTGCGCGGCCGACGGCAAGCCCGGCAACAAGATCGGCGAGTGCAGCGGCAAAGAGGTCTGCCTCGGCGGCGAGTGCAAGAAGGGCTGCGCGGTCACCGAGGTCAACACCTCGAACGTCGGCTGCGAGTTCTACGCCGTCGATCTCGACAACAACAAGGACGGCTTCAACGACGCCGCCGGCGCCCCCTGGGGGCTCGTCGTCTCGAGCGCGAGCGACGAGCCGGCCGAGGTGACCATCGAGCAGAACGACGCGCCGGTGGGGTCGCCGCCCGCGGTCAAGGTGTGGAAGACGCTCACCCTGACCCCGGGCGCGCTCGTCGTGCTCGAGATGCCGACGCGCGAGGTCGACGGCAGCCTCACCGGCAAGAACGAGGGGCCGGGGACGATGCTCTCGTCGCAGGCGTTCCACGTCGTCTCGACGCAGCCCGTCGTCGTCTACCAGTTCAACGCGCTCAAGTCGCAGTACTCGAACGACGCGTCGCTCCTCCTGCCGGTGCCGAGCCTCGGGCAGACGTACCGCGCGCTGTCGTGGCCGTCGGGCAAGCCGGTGTCGATCCTCGGATCGCCCATCGACCGCGGGTACATCACGATCGTCGGCACGCGCGCGGCGACCTCGGTCACCGTCGTCGTGTCGCAGAACGTGCTCGGCGGCGGCGGCATCCCCGCGACGCCGAAGGGCGGCACGATCACCGCGAACCTCGGGCCGTTCGACGTGCTCAACCTCGAGACCGACGGCATGCCCGGCGACCTCACCGGCACGATCGTCACCTCGACCTCGCCGGTGGCGGTGTTCGTCGGCACCGAGCTGTCGGGCGGCGGCGGAGGCAAGACGCCGCCGTCCCCGCCGGGCGGCTCGGGCTCGTGTTGCCTCGACCACCTCGAGGAGCAGCTCCTGCCCGTGGAGTCGTACGGCAAGAAGTTCGTCATCCCCCGCAGCCCGCCGCGCGGCAAGTCGCACATCGAGCCCGACTACATCCGCTTCATGGGCGTCGCCGCGAAGGCGGAGGTGAAGACGAACCTGCCCGCGCCCGACGACAAGTTCACCCTCGATCCCGGCCAGGTGCGCGACATCCTCACCACCAAGGACTTCGTGGTCGACGCCAGCGAGCCCATCGCCATCGGGCAGATCCTCGTCAGCCAGGAGTACACCGAGGACTACAACGGCGATCCGTCGCTCAGCATCATGCCGGCGATCGACCAGTTCCGCAGCGACTACCTCTTCCTCGTCCCCGGCTCGTGGATCAAGAACTACGTCGTCATCGGCATGCCCGAGGGGACGAACGTGTCGATCGACGGCAAGCCCATCGGCTCGGAGTGCAGCACCGACGCGATGGGCCCGCTCGACGGCAAGTCGTGGGTGGCCCGCCGCTGTCCGCTGTCCGAGGGCTCGCACACCATGACCGGCGACAAGCCGTTCGGGATCGCGGCGTACGGCTACGGCCGCGCCGGGTCGTACGCCTTCGTCGGCGGCTCGAACGTGAAGAAGATCTACACGCCGCCGCCGCTCAAGTAGCGGCCCACCCTCGCGGAGCGCCCCTGCCTGCCGCCGCCTTCACTTCGGGGGGCGGCCGGTGCTCGTCGTCACCTGGCCGCTCGCCCAGGTGAAGTTGTCGATGAGCACGCTCGAGTCGAGGATCGCGTCGCCGGTGTCCCAGAGCAGGAACTCGATGGTGAACTCCTCGCCGGGGACGATCGGCGCCTGCGAGGTCAGCCACCCGGTGGCGCCGCCGTTCACGCTCGTCTGGTTGCCGCCGCCCTGGTAGACGGAGCACCACTTGCCCGAGACGCCGAAGCCGGTGCCCGCGAGCTCGCTCGGGCCGCCGGGGCACTCGCTCGTGCCCTTCTTCGCGCCCTCGCCGCAGCCGGTCTCCACGCTCGGCGTGCAGCGATCGAAGAAGCCGTTGTTCACGCTG
>JAEUKG010000623.1 GCA_016794325.1 Myxococcales bacterium
GTCGGGCGCGCGCGTCGCGACCACCGTCGACGTCGTCCTCGCGGGCTTCCGCGACGGGTCGGGTGCGGCGGTCCGGCCCGCGCGCGACCGCGCGTCGATCGTCCGCACGCCGCCGTCGCGCACCGAGGGCGGGCCCGACGCTCGCTACGACGACCCCGACGCGCTCCGCGTCACCCTCGACGCGCCCGCCGCGGCGTCGCTCCCCGGCGAGCTCCGGCTCGAGTCGTTCGCGGCGAGCGGCGCGACCATCGACACGCTGCGCGCGCCGAGCCCCGCGAGCGTCGCCTGCGCCGCCGAGCGCCGCTGCCTCGCGACCGCGCCGGTCCGCCTCGTCTTCGACGAGATCGATCGGCGCCACCCGCTCGTGGAGGCGCGGAGCCTGCGCGCGGAGGTGGGCGGCGCGATCGTCGTCCGCGCCGGCGCGAAGAAGCTCGCCGCGATCCGGGTGGAGGGACCGCGGAGCACCCCGCTCGGCCCGCTGCCCCGCATGCGCGCGCAGATCCGCGCGTTCGTGCTCCGCATCGCCCCCGGCGGCGCGCCCGCGATCGGCGGGACCGATCAGGGCGCGGTCGTCGCCGCGCGCTCGGAGCTCGCGCTCGCTGGGCAGGTGTGGGGCCAGTGCGGGATCGCGCTGACCCCCGCGTCGCAGATCGACGTGCGGGTGGTGAACCCGCCGCCGCCGCACCTCGTCTCGTTCGGCAACGACCTCGGGCTGCCCGCGCACGGCGGCGCGGCGGAGCTCCGGGTGGAGGGGCGGCCGCTGGCGCTCACGATCCCGGCACGGGCGACGCCGTCGCAGGTCGCCACCGCGTTCGCGCGGCAGGTCGAGCGCCTCGGCTTCGTCGCGGTGGTGTCGGAGAACGCGCGGACGCTCCCGGGGGCGCTGCCGAGCGTCGATGTCTCGGTGCGCCGCAAGGACGGCTCGCTCGCGACGGTGGAGCTCGCGCGGCCGCCCACGGAGCCCACCTTGACGGTGCAGGTGGGGTACGTCGATTTCTCGAACGGTCTCCAGCACTTCACCGACATGGATTCGGTCGCCGGCACCATCGAAGAGCGCACGCTGGTCAAGGGCCTCGAGGACGGCGATCCGCGCACCGTCGAGGTGATCGTCGTGCCGAGCTTCGCCGGCGGCGGCCGCATCGGCGAGTCCTTCATCGCGAGCGACGGGTCGAGCGTGCGCAACGTGGTGCTCTTCGATCGCGCGGGCGTTCGCGCGAGGCGGAGCAGCCTCACCCTCGCGCACGAGCTCGGGCACGTCCTCCTCGACATGCCGGGCCACCCCGACGACTACGGCGTCGACACCCCGACGCTGCTGATGGACTCGGACGCGTCGGACTCGTCGCCGTTCGGCCCGCGGCGGATCGGCATCGACGAGTGCACGCGGGCGGTGCGGCAGTCGGGGCCGAAGGCGCGGGTGCCGCTCCTCGAGCCGTGGCCGCTCACCCCGATGCGGTACTGAAGGGGCGAGCCAACGGCTGCCCATCGTCGGACAGCGCGCCTGCCTCCGTCACTTCACGTTGATCTCGCGGAGGTCGGTGCCGCCCGCGTACGCGTAGCTCACGAAGGAGTCGAAGCCGTACACGAGGACGCCGACCGGGAAGTCGGCCTGCACGCGGTGGACGCCGTCGTTCTGCCGACCGAGCGTCACGTTGTTGGGCGGGGCGACGGCGGGGTCGATCGCCGGGAACGAGAGCTGGCAGCGGTAGACCAGGTAGGCCGGGTTCGGCGCCTTCCGGGCGTCGGGGGTGAGGCCGTCGCCGGGGGCGACCTCGCAGACTTTGTCCGAGAGCTCGAGCGAGTCGAGGTACACCTTGGCCGCGAACGGCGCGGTGATCACCACGAAGTCGAACGCGTACTTGTCGGGGGTGAGGAAGACGTAGTCGGAGCGCCACTGCTCCACCGGCGCGACGTACGTGAGCGACGGATCGCCGCCGGGCAAGCCGCGGGGGACGCCCGCCGCCTCCTGGCTCGCCTGCACGTCGACGACGATGACCGACTGGGTCGCCTCGAGGGTGAAGTCGCCGAGGGCGGTGATCGTCCGCGACGCGCCGACGTCGGCGAGATCCAGCTTGTCGTACGGCGGCGGCAGCGAGGTCGTCACCGTGGTCTTGCCCGAGCCGACCGCGACCACGCGGTAGTATTCGGGCTCGTCGACGACGCCGATGGGGCCGCCCGCCGCCTTCACCGCCTTCGAGCGGTTCGGGACGTGGCCGAGCACGTAGCGCTTGCCCACGGCGCGCACGGGGACGGCTTGGTCCTCGAGGTGGTCGGCGCAGCACTGGCGCTCGGCCAGCGAGCCGAAGAACGGCGCGTCGGACGCCTCGCTGCCCACGAACACCGCCACCGGCGCGCTCGCGGTCACGAGGGAGCCGGTGAAGTCGGCGTTGAACGAGCCGGTCTCGAGGTTCAGCACCTCGTAGGGCTGGAGGACGACGTCGAGGGTGCCGCCGATGGGCACGCCCTGGGGCGCGGGCCCGCCGGGCACCACGCGGGCGGTGGATCTCACCCGCACCTGGGTGTTGGGGCGGGTGGCGCAGATGGTGAGGAACGCGCGGAGATCGGTCCCGAAGTTCTGGTTGGGCTGCTCGCTCCGGGCGATGGTCTGGGGCCAGCCCGCGATCACGTAGCTCGAGGACTGCCCGAGGGCGGAGACGGGGAGGAGCTGGGAGGCGTCGTTGGAGAAGACGTTCGCGTTCTCGAGGGGGTTGAACTGGTAGGCGACGATGGGGACGTCGGAGACGATCTTGTATCCGCCACGGGATAGTGCGGTGCCGGGTCCGGTGTCGTACGTCCCCTCGGGGGAGCCGTCGACCTCCTTGGGGCCGAGCTTGAACACCTCGAGGTTCCGCGGCCGCACCGTCGCCGTCGCGACGACACGCTCGCTCGTCGGTCCGCCGGGGGCGCCGGTGTCCTCGGTCACGGTGACGTGGGCGATGAGGTCGGGCTGCGGGTTCGACACGACCACCGCGAACTGCTGGGCGGCGGCGTTGCCCTGGGCCGTCACCGCGTTGTCGAGGTCGACCGCCCAGTACTCGCAGCCGACGTTGGACTGGGCCTTGGCGGCCTCGTCGCAGAGCTGGGTGCAGACGCCGAGGCGGCAGGCGATCCCCTTGTCGGCCTTGCAGGTCTCGACGAAGTCGCGCCGCTGGCCGGCGGCGTCGCAGCGCACGACGTCGAGGCCGTCGCACGTCGCCTCGCCAGGGCGGCACGGCGTGCAGCGCAGGAGGGTGGGGGCGCAGGCGAGGCTCTTCGAACGGCAGTCGTCGACGGTGACGATCTTCCCCGCATCGCAGCGGGTGAGGACGTCGCCGCGGCACTCCACGCTGCCCTCGCTCTCGCACTCGGGGCCGACGGGCTGGACCACGTCGCGGTACGAAGGATCGAAGCGGCACGAGAGCGTGACCGCGAGCGCGCCGAGCGCGCCGGCCGCGGTCAATACGCGCCGGAGAGGGAGTCGAACGCGTGCGCGTTCCATGCGCCGACCTGGAGCTGCCCGTAGCGCAGCTTGCCGTAGTTGAACTGCTCGATGCGGGCGAGGGAGACGGTGGTGGAGATCGCGCCGCGGGAGAGGCCGACCCTGGGGCCGGGCACGAGCGACAGATCGGGCACGTCGAAGCCGGTCTTCGCGCCTGGGGCGACGAGGGTCCACGTCACGAGCCCGGAGGTCACCTGCACGAGGGTGAGGTCGGCGGCGACGGGCGGCGGGGCGACGAAGTCGACGCGGCTGCCGCTCCACACCCCGGCGCCGGGCTGGCCGAGCTGGGGCACCGGGAGGTATCCGCCGATCGCGATCGGGTCGTTCGCCTGGCTCGTGCGGATGCGGGAGACGACGCTCGCCGGGATGCCGAGCGAGGGCCCGGACACCGCCGCCCCGCCGACGACGTACGACTCGCCCGAGAGGCTCTCGTCGAGCGAGGGCACGCCGACGAACGAGATGGGCCCGAGGAGCGGCAACGGCGTGACGCGGGTCCCGTTCGGGAGGATCGCGTAGGCGGACTGCCCGAGGGTGACGGCGACCTGCGACAAGAAGCGATCGGGCCCGCGCGGCCCGGGAGCGGGAGGCGACGGCGCGAGCGTGACCTGATGGTCGACGAGCGTCTTCATCGGGATGTCCACGCCCTCGACGCGGGTGGCGGGCGGCACGCCGATTCCGCGCACCACGCCCATGACGTACGGGGTGAAGCGCGGGGGATCGAAGCTGCGGTCCTCGAGGCCCGCGATCGCGTAGATCGTCTGGTTCCCGGGGTAGGTGACGATCGAATATTCGTAGCCGACGCTGCCGGGGGCCTCGGGGGTGATGGCCTCGGCGGCGGAGGGGAGCCGGAAGCCGGCGAGCGGGCTCGTCGACGCCTCGAAGACGTACGCGGCCTGGCGCTCGGTGGGGCGAGACGGCCCGGGCACGCCGCCCCACGGGCCGCGCCGGAACTCGAGGCCGCCGCCGAAGACGAGCTGACCCTTGATCTCGCCTCCGTAGCGACCCCCGTTGCCGCCGGTGGAGGGCGGATCGCCCTCGGCGCACGCGGGGTCGAGCTCCGGGGCGAGGTAGGCCGTGACCGTGTCGACCGGGACGTCCACGAACGTGATGGGCTGCTGGCACTTGGCGGCCACCGTCACGGTGACGGCGCCGGTGAGCGACGCGTCGGTGATCTCGGCGACGCCGGTGGGCGCGGTGTCCTTCTTGAACGCCGTCGCGTACACGCCGCCGACGATGATCTTGGCGCCGCCGATGGGCTGGCCGGTGGCGGCGCTCATCGCGAGGACGCGGATGCGGCCCGCGAGCGCGCCGCCGGAGAGGCCGCCGCGGTAGCCGTCGGGCGAGTCGCTGTAGGTGAAGGCGTCGCGGACCTGGATGTCGGCGGCGCCGGGCGAGCGCACGACCACGTCCTTCGCGCCGGGCGTGCCGCCGGGCGTCGAGCAGAAGAGGTGGGTCGGGGCGTCGACGACGACGTCGTCGCAGGGCTTGCCGCCGACGGTGACCGAGGCCCCCGTGACCCAGGTGGTCCCGCTCCCGGTGATCGAGACGCGCGTGCCGCCGCTCGTCGCGCCGCTGTCGGGCGCGACCACGAACGCGTCGTAGACGAAGCCCTGCTTGAGGACGCGCTCCTTCGCGGTGACGTCGTCGCGGATGCGGACGTCGACCGGGCCGGGCGCGCCCGCCGGGGTCATCACCGCCGCGCGCGTCGGATCGCTCGCGAAGATGCGGCTCCCGTCGATCTCCACGTCGCCGAACCAGACCCGGAGCTTCGGCGAGAATCCGCGCCCGGATAGGCTGGCGCGCGTGCCGCCGGTGAAGGGCCCGTGGGACGGGAAGAGGCCGTCGATGCCGAAGGGGTCGCCGAGGTCGACGTCTCGACGCTGCGCGTCGGGATCGCCGAGCTCGAGGTTGGGCGACCCGCCCTCGACGGGGTCGAGGAGCCCGGGGCCGTCGCCGGGGAGGCACGCCACGAAGGCGGCGCCTGCGCTCGCGAGGGCGAGCACGGCGAGCCGGAGAGCGACGCGTCGCGCCATGCGCCGAGCGTAGCATGCTCCCCCGCCCGTCGCTCGCGCGCCGAGGGACGAAAATCGGCGCGGGCGGCTGGTCGAGAGCGGTCCGAGCGTGGAGAGCTGGCCCACGCCTTCAGGCGATGGAAAAGCGCGGGTCTTCCAGGGGCCCTCACCGGCGCGTGCGCGACTCCGCCGCGCCCAAGGAGCCCCTCAGCCGCCGCCGCTCGCCGCGAGGTCGGCGAGGAGCTCCAGCGCGAGGGCCTTCCGAGACGTGGTGCGCGCGGGCTCGCCGGCGGGCGCGCCGAAGGCGAAGGGCTCGGCCGGGCCCGTGCACGCCGGGCAGCCGTGCTCGCAGTCGCACCCGGCGATGAGGCGCGCGGCCCGCGCGAGCAACGTCGCGCGGTCCTCGTAGATGCGGGAGGCGAGGCCGATCCCGCCGGGGGTGTGCTCGTACAGGAAGAGGGTGGGGCTGTAGCCCGGCCGCGCGCCCCCGCGGACCTTCTGCGGCGGCGCCTTCGCGCCGTCCTCGTCGGGATCGACGTCGGCGTCGCCGAGGGTGGTGCCGAGGTCGCGCGGATCGCACATCAAGGCGAACGTCGCGACGATCTCGAGCGCGATCCCGATGCCGCGCAGGGCGTCGATGGCCGCGGCGCGCCCGGCGGGCACCGCCAGCAGCCGCTCCTCGGGGACGGTGAGCCAGAACGCGGTGGTGTGCATCTGCATCTCGGGCAAGCGCACGTCGCCGTAGCCGGTATTCTCGTGGGTATAGAACTTGATCTTCTTGTATCCGACCACCTTCTCCACCACCGCGACCTCGCCGTGGCCGGCGGTCCACGCGGCGCCGCGGGCGTGGGGCGCGGCGGGGCCGGTGGCGGCGTCCTCGATGACGCTCACCTGGGTGTAGGTCATGGCGTCGGTGTAGTAGTCGGGCTCCACCTTGCGCACGAACGCTTTGTGGTTCTCGTAGTCGAAGCGCTCCACCTGCCAGCACTCGCCGTCGTGCTGGTAGATCGCCTGCTCGTGCACCATCGTGTGCGCGCCCCGCCAGTCGATCTCGGCGAGCGTCTTGTCGTTCTCGGCGTCGATGATGACGACGTTGTCCCACCCCACGCTGCGCAGCGAGACCTCGTTCGCGGGGTAGGCGTCGGCGGCCCAGTGGTACGTCCCGCCCGACTCGTGGAGGACGCGGTGGTGGACCAAGAACTCGAGCGCCTCCGCGGTCTCGACCTCGCCGAGCGACCCGAAGCTCTCGGCGCGCTTCGGTCCCGGCGCGGCCGGCGCCTCGGCGCGCTTGAACGGCAGCTCGAACGCCGCGCATTTCAGGTGCTGCACGAGGATCTCCACGTTGTCGGGATCGATGCGCGCCTCCTCGACCGGCGCCCCGAACAGGAACCCGGGCTCGCGGGCGATGTACTGGTCGAGGGGCGCGCTCGACGTCACGAGCACGCAGATGCTCTCGGAGCCGCGGCGCCCCGCGCGCCCGAAGCGCTGGTACGTCGCCGCGACCGAGCCGGGGTAGCCGGCGCACACCACCGCGTCGAGGGCGCCGACGTCGATGCCGAGCTCGAGGGCGTTCGTCGCGACGACGCAGAGGATCTCCCCCGCCCGCAGCTTCCGCTCGATCTCGCGCCGCTTCTCGGGGAGGTAGCCCCCGCGGTAGCCCATGATGACGTCGGGGCTCGTGTGCTCCGACACCCGATCGCGGAGGTAGCGCAGCATCACCTCGATGTTGTTGCGCGAGTGGCCGAAGACGATCGTCGGCACGCGCGCGCGCACGAGGTCGGCGGCGAGCATCACCGCCTGCTTCACGTAGCTCGCCCGCACGCCGAGCTCGGCGTTGACCACCGGCGGGTTGTAGAGGAACACCTTGCGGGAGCCGGTCGGGGCCCCGCTCTGGGCCACGAGCTCGGCCTCCTCGGGATCGATCCCGAAGAGGCGCGCGGCGTGCTCGCGCGGGTTGCCGATGGTCGCCGTGGCGCCGATGAAGACCGGCCGTGAGCCGTGGAACTCGGCCACGCGCCGCAGGCGGCGGAGCACGTTCGCGACGTGCGAGCCGAACACGCCCTTGTAGGTGTGGAGCTCGTCGACGACCACGAACGCGAGGTTCTGGAACGTCCGCGCCCACGCGGTGTGGTGGGGGAGGATGCCCGTGTGGAGCATGTCGGGGTTGGTGAGGACGATGCCCGTCTTCTCGCGCGCGGTGCGGCGCGCGTCGGCGGGGGTGTCGCCGTCGTAGACGATGGCCGGCGTCGCCATCCCGGCCTCCTTGGCCAGCTCGCGAAGGCTCGCCTCCTGGTCCCTGGCGAGCGCCTTGGTCGGGAAGAGATAGAGGGCGCGCGCGTCGGGATCGCGGGCGAGGCGCTCGAGGACCGGCAGGTGGAAGCAGAAGCTCTTGCCGCTCGCGGTCGGCGTCGCGACGACGAGGTGCTTACCGGCGTGGGCGGCGCGGAACGCGCGCGCTTGGTGGCTGTAGAGCTCGGGCGCGCCGCGGGCGGCGAGGGCGCGCCGGAGCCCGTCGGGCAGCTCGCCCGGCAGGGGCGCGTACTCTCCGTCGCGCTCCCGCTGCTCCTTCTCGGCGACGATGCAGGGCCGGACGACGTTGCTGTCGAGCCAGCGGCGCACCACCGGCTCGAGGCCCCGGGCTTCGGTCCAAGGGGCGGCGGGGCGGGTGAGGGGATCGTGGATCGATGAGGCGGCCATGGCCTGAACAGGCTAGCAGGTGCGCGCGCGTCCAGCACCGGGGAACGTCCGCGGGCCGCGTCGTCGGGCGAAATCCCTACCCAGCACCGATGGTTTCGGTTACGAGACCGGAGGTTTCATGGCCGACGAGAAGGAAGAACAAGCGACCAGCGCCTCCGAACCCGAGCCCGCGGCTCCCGACGCCCCCGCGCCGAAGGCCGAGGGCGCTTCTCCCGGGCCGGCGGCGGCCGGCGACGAGGCGCCCCTCGTGGGCCCCGAGGTCGAGCGCCTCGCCGTCCCTGGCTTCGCGGCCAAGCGCATCCCCGATCTCGGGCCGCGCCCCTCGACGATGTTCCTGGTGGTCGTCTCGGTGACGTCGCTCGTCGCCGACGTGGCCAGCAAGCTGTGGGCCGAGAAGCGGCTCGACGCCTACCCCGGCGTCATCAACGTCATCGACAACCACCTCGCGTTCGTCCTCGCCAAGAACCGAGGCGGCGCGTGGGGCCTCCTCCAGGGGACGAGCGAGGGCGTGCGCCGCCCGTTCTTCCTCCTCGTCAGCGTCGCCGCGATCGCGTTCATCATGACGCTGTATCGCAAGCTCACCCCGAAGCAGCACGCGCTCAAGTGGGGGTTGCCCCTCGTCCTCGGCGGCGCGCTCGGCAACGTCTTCGACCGGATCCGCTACGGGCACGTCATCGACTTCATCGACTTCCGAGCCGACTGGATCCGCAAGCTCAACGAGCTCATCGCGAAGTACTACCCGCAGCACGTCGTCACCGATCACTGGCCCACGTTCAACGTGGCCGACATCGCGATCTGCATCGGCGTCGTCCTGATGGCCGTCGACATGTTCACCGCCAAGCGCGGCAAGCGCCCCATCGCCGTCGACGACGCGGCCGCGGCCGTCGAAGCCGAGATCGCGCCGGCCTCGAACGCGGAGACGCCGGCCACCGAGCCCGCCGCGCCCGAGCCCGGCACCGAGCTCGGCCAACCGTCGGACGACAAGCTGGACGAGCCCGCGCCGCGCGCCGAGCGGTAGCCGCATGAGGCCGGAGCTCTTCCGCTTCTTCGACACCGGCTTCCCCTCGTACTTCGTCCTTCTCCTCTCGGGCTTCCTGTTCGCGACCGCGCTCGGCGTGCTCTGGGCGCGGCGCATCGGCGAGAACCCCGACGTCATCGTCGACCTGTCGCTCGGCATGCTGATCGCCGGGGTCGCGGGCTCGCGCCTCCTCCACGTCTTCGCCGACGGATATTTCTGGGATTACGTGCATTTGTGCACCGATCCCAAGCTCGTCGACTGGCACCTCGAAAAAGCCGAGTGCGTGTCCGACCTCTACCGAGGGGTGTGGGACGCCGACAAGAGCGTCTGCCACCCGAAGGAGACCGACTGCTTCGCGTGGGCGAA
Source organism: Myxococcales bacterium (assembly GCA_016794325.1). Lineage (GTDB taxonomy): Bacteria > Myxococcota_A > Polyangia > Polyangiales > Polyangiaceae > SXNL01. The sequence goes on from JAEUKG010000623.1 coordinate 9,569, forward strand.
GTTCTGGGCCGGCGGCCTCACGTATTACGGAGGCTTCCTCGGGGCGACCGGCGCCGCGGTCGTGCTCCTCAAGCGCGATCGCTTCTCCTTCTGGAAGGCCGCCGACATGGCCGGCTTCGCTATCCCGATGGGGCTATGCTTCGGCCGCATGGGGTGCCTCCTCGCCGGCTGCTGCTTCGGCGCGCCTTCGGAGGCGCCGTGGGCGATGTCGTTCCCCCCGCGGAGCCCCGCGAGCGACGCCCAGGCCAAGGCCCACCTCCTCGAGACCGCGCGCGCCTGGAGCCTCCCCGTCCACCCGACCCAGGTCTACGAGTCGGCGGCCTCGCTCGCGATCGCGGCCGCGTGCCTCTTCTGGCTCCACCCGCGCAAGCGCTACGACGGGCACGTCTTCGTGTGGTCGCTTGGCCTCTACGCCGTCGCCCGGTTCGTCATCGAGATCCTGCGGAGGGACGACCGCGGCGGCGGGCTCGGGCTCTCGACCTCGCAGCTCATCGGCCTCGCCCTCGTCGCCGCGGCGATCGCGGTGCACAAGGTGCGCACCCGGACCCTGAAGGAGGAGACCGCGTCATGACGGCACGTTTGCTCGACGGAAAGAAGCTGGCCGAGACCCTCCGCGCCGACGTGAAGGCGCGCGTCGCCGCGTTCGTGGCCGAGCGGGGCCGGGCCCCCGGGCTCGACGTCGTGCTCGTGGGAGAGGACCCGGCGAGCCAGGTCTACACGCGCAACAAAGAGAAGGCCTCCAAGGAGGTGGGGATGAACGGGCGCCTGCACGTCTTGCCCGCCGACACCTCCGAGGCCGCGCTCCTCGAGCTCGTCGCGAAGCTCGACGCCGACGACGCCGTGGACGGGATCCTCGTTCAGCTCCCGCTGCCCAAGGGAACGAACGAGGCGCGCATCCTCGACGCGATCGACCCCGCCAAGGACGTCGACGGCTTCCACCCCGTGAACGCCGGCCTGCTCGCGTCCGGGCGCGACCGAGCCCTCGTGCCGTGCACGCCGCGCGGGTGCATGAAGCTCCTCGAGCTCGCCGAGATCCCGCTCGCCGGCGCGCGGGCGGTCGTCGTCGGCCGGAGCAACATCGTCGGCAAGCCGGTCGCGCAGCTCCTCTTGCGAGAGCACGCCACCGTCACCGTCGCCCACTCGCGCACGAAGGACCTGCCCGCGGTGTGCCGCGAGGCGGACGTCCTCGTCGCCGCCGTCGGCCGCCCGGAGATGATCCGCGGCGACTGGATCAAGCCGGGCGCGGTCGTGATCGACGTCGGCATCAACCGCGTCCCCGCCGGGGAGGGCAAGACGAAGCTCGTGGGAGACGTCGCGTTCGAGGAGGCCAAGGAGCGCGCGTCGGCGATCACGCCCGTGCCGGGCGGGGTCGGGCCGATGACCATCGCGTGCCTGCTCGAGAACACGCTCCTCGCGGCGATCCAGCGCTCGCGCCCGCGCCCCTGAAGCCGCGCCGCCGCGCGGCCGTAGGTGCTCGCATGGCCGCGCCGCGCCCGAAGCACCCCCCGAGCACCACGTCCGCGGTGCGGCCGCTCGTCGTCCGCGAGGAGGTCGCGCCCCGCCGCGCCGATCCGCGCGCCGACGGCGCTCCCCCGAGCGCGCGGGTCCCCGGTCGCGAGGCCGCCCTCGAGCGCGCCCTCCGCGCCGCCGAGGAGCGGGTCCGCGACCTCGAGGAGGAGCTCGCCATCGAGCGCGACGCCCGTCGCGACGCCGAAGAGGCCTGCCGGCGCGCGCGCGCAGACGCCGATCGTCAGCGCGAGAGCTTGGAGATGATGCGGTCGAGCATGTCCAAGTCGGCGTAGGGGATCGCGACCTCGCCCTTGTTCCCCTCGTCGCGGACGTACACCTTGGTGCCGAGCGACCGCGAGAGCCGGGCCTCGAGGTCGCGCACCGCCGCGCTCTTGCCCTTGGTCTCCTTCGCGGCCTTGCTCTGCTTCTTCTTGCTGCCGCGGACGAGGGCCTCGGTCGCGCGGACGGTGAGGTGACCCCGGAGCACCTTCTCGGCGAGCTCCTCGATCTTCTCCGACGTGGCCGCGCCGAGCAGCGCCCGCGCGTGGCCCTCCGACAGATCGCCGGAGATGACCTTGGAGCGCACCCGCGGCGGCAGCTTGAGGAGGCGCAGGCTGTTCGTGATCGTCGTGCGGTCTTTGCCGAGGCGCGTCGCGAGCGCCTCCTGGCTGTAGCCGTGCTCGCGCACCAGCCGATCGTAGGCCTCGGCGAGCTCGACCGCGTTCAGGTCCTCACGCTGGACGTTCTCGATCAGCGCGAGCTCGAACGCGGCCCGGGGCGAGACGTCCTTGACGACGACGAGGACCTCCTTGAGGCCCGCCTTCTGCGAGGCTCGCCAGCGCCGCTCGCCGGCGATGATCTCGAAGGTGTCGCCGCCGCCCGACGCCTTGCGGACGACGATCGGCTCGAGGAGGCCGTGCTCGCGGATCGACTGCGAGAGCTCGGCGAGCGCGCGCGGGTCGAAGTGCTGCCGGGGCTGGCCCTTCTGGGGGACGAGCTTCTCGATCGCGCACGAGAAGACGCCGCCGGCGCCGTAGCTCTTGGTCGCCTGCGACGAGGGGGCGGGCAGGAGCGCGTCGAGGCCGCGCCCGAGCGCGCGGCGCTTGTCGTCTTTGCTCACCGCCGGGCCCCCCGCTCGCGGCCCCCGCGCTTCTTCTCGAGCATCTCGCGGGCGAGCGCGAGGTAGCCCTGCGCGCCCTTCGACGACACGTCGTAGAGGAGGACCGGCTTGCCGTGCGAGGGCGCCTCCGACAGGCGCACGTTGCGGGGGATGACGGAGTCGAAGACGAAGAAGTGGCGCCGCACCTCCTCGGCCACCTGGTGGGCGAGGTTGTTGCGCGGGTCGAACATCGTGAGGACGATGCCCTCGACCTCGAGCGACGGGTTCATGCCGTTCTTCACCCGGTCGATCGTCGCCATGAGGTGGGTGAGCCCCTCGAGCGCGTAATATTCGCACTGGAGGGGGACGAGCACGCGGTCGGCGGCGACGAGGGCGTTGACGGTGAGGATGCCGAGCGACGGGGGGCAGTCGATGAACACGTAGTCGAAGCCGGCGGCCGCCTTCGACAGCGCCGACTTCAGCCGCGTCGCGCGCTTCGGGTCGTCGACGAGCTCGATCTCCGCGGCGACGAGGTCCTGGGTCGCGGGCGCGACCGAGAGCCCGGGTATCTCGGTCGGGACAATGACCTCCGAGAACCCGACGCGTCCGATGAGCGCGTCGTAGACGGTGCGCTCCCGCGTCCCCGGCCGGACGCCGACCCCCGAGCTCGCGTTGCCCTGGGGATCCATGTCGACGAGCAGCGTGGCGCGCTCGGCCGCGGCGACGCTCGCCGCGAGGTTCACGGCAGTCGTGGTCTTGCCGACGCCACCCTTCTGGTTGACGACGGCGATGACGCGGGGAGCGCCTTCGGGGCGCTTCGGTCGAGGAGGCACGCGGTGTGTGTATCCCGCCAGCGCTTCGATTTGAACCACGGGATTCGCCTGCAGTTTTTTGACGGGTGAAGTCGACGTAGTATGGTGTCGTCAGATGTAGGACATTGGAGCTGGTCATCGTACCTCGGCTCCATGGGAGAGAGCGATGCGAGAGCAACTTCGAACGGCGCTCCGGGAGGAGCGCTCGGAGAAGGGTCGCGAGCGTGTGCTCGGCGCCTTCTGGTCGTCACCGGCGGCGCCCCGCGCGGGTCGCGTCATCGAGCTCCGCCCCGTCGGCGCGCCCGAGCACGGCGGGCCGAGTCGCTCCATCCACGATCCCGAGACGTCGCTGCTGCCCGACCTTTTTTGACTTCCGATCCGAAGGAGACATCCATGTCGATGCCCAAGCGCTACAGGTCCATCGAGGAGTTCCACCGCGAGGAGCTCAAGCCCTCGTTCAAGGTCGGCTTCTCGTTCGAGGATCTGATGCAAGAGACGACGTTCGAGGGGCAGAGCGACCTGCTCTTCGACGACCAGGTCGACGAGTACGATCCGGACTACGAAGAAGAGGACTGAAGCGGGCTCGCCGCGTCGCGCGAGCCACCTCTTCGGACCCACGCCGTCCCGGCGCGGGGAGGCGCGAGCCTCCCCGTGACGGCGGCCGAGGCCGGCGATCGACAGCCCCGAGCGGTCGATCGCTTTTTTTTGCGCCTGTCACCGGCTTTCGGCGAAGATCGGCGCACATGCAGGGGCTCGTGCTTAGGCTCGCCGGTTGGCGGGCGGGGGAGGGACCTGAGCTGCTCGTCACCGACGGCGAGCAGCTCATCGGTCGCGCGAAGGAGTGCGACCTCGTCCTCGCCGACCGGAGCGTGTCCCGGCGCCACCTCGCCGTGCGCGCGGAGACGGGCGGCGTGCGCGTGCGGACGTGCGAGGCCGCGGCCCCCTTCACCATCGACGGGCGGCAGCGCACCGACGCCCTCGTGCGCATCGGCGACGAGCTCACCGTCGGCGGGACCGCGCTCGTCGTGCGACGCTCGTCGGTGGCGGTGTACGCGGGCTCGCCGTCGCGAAAGCTCGCCGACGAGGTCCGCGATCTCGAGGCCGTGATCGAGCTCTCGGAGGCGCTCGAGGGCGCGGGCGACGGCGCGTCGATGCTCGCCGCGCTCCGCAGCTGGTGCGAGGCCTACGCGGGCGCCGTCGAGACGTCGGTGCTCTCGCAGAAGCCGCCCGACAAGCTCGTGGAGGAGGCGCTCGCCGAGGGCGGGGTGCGCCTCATCGCGCCCGTGCCGGGCGAGCCGCCGGTGTCGCTCGTCGTGCGCAGCCGCTACGAAGAGGGGCAGCTCACCGACGTCGTGCGCGCGCTCGTGCTCGTCGCGGGGCGCGTCGTCGCCGGCGCCGCGCGCGCGCGCCGCGCCCAACGCGCGCTGCTCGACGAGCGCGCCGACCTCCGCCAGCTCACCATCGGCAGCGCCCGCGAGTTCATCGGCAGCTCGCGCGAGGCGGCGGCGGTGGCGCGCTCGCTGCGCAAGCTCTCCACCGGCGATCGCACCGCGCTCTTCGTCGGTGAGGCGGGCTCGGGCCGGAGGTTCGCGGCCCGCCTCGTCCACGAGGGCGGCGCGCGCGCGCGCCACGCCCTGCGCACCATCGGCTGCGCGGCGCTGCCGCCGGGCCTCGCCGAGGCGGAGCTCTTCGGCGGCGCGCGCCGCGTCGGCGCCCTCGAGGCGGCGGGCGAGGGCACGATCATCCTGCACGAGATCGCGCTCCTGCCGGTGCAGGCGCAGGCGCGGCTCGCGCGCGTCCTCGAGACCGGGGTGCTCGATCGGCCAGGCGCCCGCCCGCTCCCCATCCGCGCGCGCATCCACGCGACCACGAGCGCCGACCTCGACAAGCTCTGCGACGACGGCGCCTTCCGGCGCGACCTCTTCACCCTCCTCGCCGAGGAGACGGTGCGCCTCCCTCCGCTGCGCGACCGCGAGGGGGACGTCGAGCTCATCGCCGAGCACGCGCTCGCCGACTACGCGCCGCTCGCGGCCCGCCGGGTCATCGGCTTCACCGCCGAGGCTCACGCGGTCATGCGCAAGCACACGTGGCCCGGCAACGTGAGCGAGCTGCGCGCCGCCGTCGAGCACGCGGTGCTGCTCGGCGAGTCCGAGGTCGTCGACGGCCCCGACCTCCCCGAGGACGTGCGGCGAGGGGCGGGCGCGCTCTTCCCCTCGGAGGACGACACCCTCGAGCTGCCGGCCCGCCTCGACGACGTCGAGCGGCGCGCGATCGAGGCCGCCCTCCGCGCGAGCGGCGGCAACCGCACCCGCGCCGCGGCCCTCCTCGGCGTCGCGCGCACGGCGCTCGGGAAGAAGATGTCCGCGCGAAAAATCGAGTAAAAACGAGCCGCTGGCGCCCGTTCCGGCCGCGGGCCGATTTTCCGTGCGCCCGCCCTCGAATCGGCTACGAACCTCCTCGTGCGCCGCTACGCCTTCGCGCTCGCCTCCGTCCTCGTCGCCGCGTTCGCGGCGTGCGGCGACTTCAAGCAAGCTCCCCCGGACGCCGACGCCGGCGCGTCCTCGAGCGGCGGGTCGTCGAGCGGCGGGTCGAGCGGCGGGTCGTCGAGCGGCGGGTCGTCGAGCGGCGGGTCGTCGAGCGG
>JAEUKG010001135.1 GCA_016794325.1 Myxococcales bacterium
GCCCGCGGGGGCGCGCTCGGTGGACGTCCCCGTCGCCGCGGGGCCGGGCGGCGTGCGCTTCCGCGTCGAGCTCGCGCCCTGACGGCTCAGGAAGGGCCGAGCGGGCCCCCCGGCTTCTTCGCCGGGATCTCGGTGCGCACGCGATCGGCGCGCGCGTGGCGCTCGAGGATCTCGAGCCGCTTCGTGAGCTCGGCGCGCATCGCCGACAGCTCGCGGCCGATGTTCTCGATCCCGACCTCGTTCTTCAGGTTCACGCGGAAGTCCGTCTCCGCCTGGGCGCGGTCTTTGACCGACTGCCGGTTCTGGCTCATGACGATGAGCGGGCCCTGGAGCGACACCAGGATCGCGAGGGCGAGGTTGTAGAACTGGTACGGGTATTCGTCGAACGGGCGCGGCGCCACCTTGTTGAGCACCGCCCACACCGCCGTGAGCGCGAGCAAGAAGAGGATGAACGCCCAGCTCCCGTTGAGCTCGGCCACCTTGTCGGCGAGGCGCTGGCTCCAGGTGAGGTTCTCCTCGATCTCCTTGACCACGTCCTTGGCCGCGCGCTGCGACAGGAGCGCGTTCGTCTCCCGGAGGCGCTCCGCCATCTCGGCGAGGATGGCCATCGCCGCCGTCTTCGAGCGCCCGAGGTGGTCGCCGAACTCCTCGCGGGTCAGCTCGAGGAGCACGGTGTCGACGGTCGCCTCCACGCTCGCGCTCCGGGGCTTGTCGTCGAAGAGCGACAGCTCGCCGAAATATTCGCCGGTGCGGACGTCCTTGAGGATCACCCGCTGCTCGCCCTCTTGATCGCCGGGGAGGAAGATCTGCACCGCCCCCGAGAGCACGATGTACATGCTCGACCCCTTGTCGCCCTTGGCGAACACCGGCTCGCCCTGCTTGAAGGGCCGCTCGGTGAGCCTCGACGCCAGCGCCTCGCAGTCCTCGCGCGAGAGCGTGTCGAAGAGGGGGATCTGGGCGAGCAGATCGGCGTGCTGCACTCTCTTCCATGGTCGCTTGCGGGGCGCCGGACCGCAAGGCCCGCGGAAGTGTGGGAAACCGCGGGCCTTCTCGGTGCGGTGGGGACGGACGGGCGGGGGGCCCGGAGGGGCGGCGCGGGGCGGGCACGGGCAGGTGGATCGGCGCGCGGCCCGCCGGGTGACCACGGGGCCGGGGGGCGCTCGGGCCCGGCGACCGCGGGGCCATGTGACAATTGGGTGGCGAGGGGGGGCCCGCGCGTGGGCGTCCTTTGTCGCCGGGCCAAAAGCGCCTAAGGTCGCGCCGGCGTCATGTCCTGGGTCGGCGAGCTCCTCGCGAAATACACGTGGCTACGGGAGCTCTTGCCCATCGTCGGCCTGCTGGTCGTCATCGTGCTCGTCGTCCACCGCCTCCCGCGGGTGGACCTCGGGCACTCTCCGGCCTTCCTCCGGAGGCGCTTCTTCAACTGGTTCCCGGTCGGGCTCACGTACGCGTTCCTCTACATGGCGCGCTACAACTCGAACGCCTGCATCGGGCTCCTCTTCGACAAGAAGCAGTACTTCGAGATCGACTCGTGGGGCGCGCTCACCTACGGCCTGTCGTTCATCCTGAACGGCCCCCTCACCGACCGGCTCGGCGGGCGCAAGACGACGATCCTCGCCGCGGTGGGCGCGGGCGCCGCCAACGTCGCCATCGGCGTCGTCGCGATGCGCGCGCTCGGCGAGGGCGGGCGCGTGCCCAAGGAGGCGTGGGCCGGGCTCGTGCCGACGCTGTCGGTGCTCTACGCCGTCAACATGTACTTCCAGAGCTTCGGCGCGGTCTCGATCGTGAAGGTCAACGCGGCGTGGTTCCACCTCCGCGAGCGCGGCACCTTCGGGGGGATCTTCGGCATCCTCATCTCGCTCGGGCTCTATTTCGCCTTCGACTGGTGCAGCTTCATCGCCAAGCGCACGAGCGTGCAGTGGGTGTTCTTCGTCCCCGCCGCGATCCTCTTCGTGCTCGCGGTCGTGGACTTCTTCCTCGTCCGCGACACGCCCCACCACGCCGGGCACGCCGACTTCGATCTCGGCGACGCCTCGAGCGGCGACACCGGCGAGCGGCTGTCGGTGTGGACGGTCGCCTCGATGATGTTGCGGAACCCGGCCATCGTGACCATCGCGATCATCGAGTTCTGCAGCGGCTTCCTCCGCAACGCGATCATGAAGACGTACAAGCCCTTCGCCGAGGAGACGGGCCGCGCGGCCCACGATTTCGTGCAAGGGCACTGGGGGATGCTCAACTGCGTCGCCGGGATCCTGGGCGGCGTCGTCGCCGGGCTCATCTCCGACCGCTTCTTCTCGTCGCGGCGCGGGCCCATGGCCGCCGTGCTCTACGCGGTCATGCTCGCCGGCTCGGGGGTGATGGCGCTCACGCTGCGCTCCGCGTCGGTGGGGTGGGTCCTCCTCGTGATGACGCTCGCGATCATCGGCGTCCACGGGATGCTCTCGGGCACCGCGAGCATGGACTTCGGCGGCAAGCGGAACGTCGGCATCGTGGTCGGCGTCATCGACGGCTTCGTGTACCTCGGGTCCACCGTCGGCTCGCGCACCCTGAAGTCCGTGTTGCCGAGCGACGCCGCGGCGAAAGACCCCGGGAGCTGGTGGACCTGGCCGGCGGCGATCGCGCCGCTCGCGCTCGTCGGGTTCGTGCTCGCGCTCCGGGTGTGGAACGCGCGGCCGGCGTCGTCGAAGAGCGCGGCCGCGCACTGACGGTCGCCCTTCGCCCTCCGGGCGAGGTCCGCCCCGCGCGTCGCTCGGGGCGCTACGGCAGCGCGAAGGCGAAGAGCCCCACGAAGGTGGGCTTGGGCACGGGCCGCGGGGCGCCGATCGGCGTGAGCGCGCCGGTCGAGGGGTCGACGCGGAGCGCCTGCACGGTGTCGGAGGCCTGGTTGGCGGCGAACACGAACGCGCCCTTGGGGTCGACGGCGAAGCTCCGCGGGGTCTTGCCGCCCGTCGAGGCGTGGCTCGCGAGCGTGGCCTTGCCCGTCCCCGCGTCGATCGCGAAGGTGGCGATCGAGTCGTGGCCGCGGTTGGAGGTGAACACCCACTTGCCGCTCGGGTGCACGAAGACCTCGGCGCCGGTGTTCGCGCCCGAGAAGCCCGCGGGGAGCGTCGTCTTGGTCTCGATCGGCGTGAGCGCCCCCTTGGCCTTGTCGTAGCCGTAGGTGGTGAGGGTGCTCGCGAGCTCGTTGACCCCGTAGGCGAACGCCTCGCCGGGGTGGAAGTCGAGGTGCCGCGGGCCGGCGCCCGGCGGCGGGCTCGCGCTCCCGGCCGCGTTCGGGGTGAGCTTCCCGGTCGCGCCGTTGAACGTGTATTGTGCAATGATATTGGCGCCGAGGCACGGCACGAAGGCGTAGCCGCCGGAGGGGCTCGTGATGGCGAGGTGGGCCTTGTCGCCGGGGGAGGCCACGTCGGTCGCGGCGCCGAGCAGGCCCGACGGCCCGATCGGGAAGACCCCCACCTTGCCCGCCGTGTACATCGCGACGAGCACCCACTTGCCGGTCGGGTCGATCGAGAGGTGGGTGGGGCCCGCGCCCTGCGACGGCACCGCGGCCCCCAGCGAGGTGAGCGCGCCGCTCTTCGCGTCGAACGCGAAGGACAGGACGCTGCCGCCGCCGGACTCGTCCACCGCGTACACGCGCCCGCGCGCCGTGTCGGCGGCGAGGAAGGACGGGCTCGTGCCCGCCGCCAGCGAGCCCCGCGCGGTCCACTCCCCCGTCGCGGCGTCGACCGCGAAGACGCGGATCACGCCGTCGCCGCCGCCGGTGAGCGCGTAGAGCGCGGTGGGCCTCGCCGACGCGTCCGCGCCCGACGAGCCGCCGTCGGTGGGGCCGCCCGAGCTCGAGCT
>JAEUKG010001217.1 GCA_016794325.1 Myxococcales bacterium
GCGGCCTTCTCCGCCTGCGCGCGTGGCCTTCGCCTGCTCACCGCGCGCTTGCTCGGCGAGCATCGCCTTCATCATGCGCGCGCGCATCGCGTCGGCTCCGCCGTTGCCGCTCGCGCTCGCGCCCTTGCCCGCCTCTCGCACCGTGCGCCGGACCGAGCCGCGGATGGCCCGCGTCAGGGCGAGGCGCTCGCGGCACGTCTCGCAGTCGGAGAGGTGATCGTCGAACTTCACCGTCGACGCCGCGTCGAGCTGGCCGTCGAGGAACACGGCGACGAGCGGCGCGTACTCGCGACACTCTCGGTGCTCGGTCATGCCGCCCCCCGCTTCTTGGCGCGGTACTCGGCGAGGTTCGTGGTCTTGGCCGCGACCTTCTGCGCGGCCTGCTCCGCCTCGAGCGACTCGCCCTTCACGATGCCGAGCGAGAGCGCGTGGTTGTAGAGCGAGCGCTGCAGGAGCTTTCGACCTCGGTGTAGACGGCTCATCACGGTGCCGATGGGACAGCCCATGATCTGGGCGATCTCCTCGTAGGAGAATTCTTCCACATCGCAGAGGATCACGGCCAGCTTGAATTCGGCCGGTAGCTCGTCGAGCGCTTTCTGCACCTCGCCCTCGATGATCGGCATCAGCGCGACCTGCTCGGGGTCGCGGAGCTGGCGCATCGTCGACGCGCTCACCCAGCCGTCCACGAGCGGATCGGCGTCGGGTCCGTCGAACACCGACCGCTCGAGACCGCCGCGCCGGTACTTGTTGATGAACGTGTTCGTGAGGATGCGGAACAACCACGCCTTGAGGTTCGTCCCGGCCTGGAACTGGTCCTTCGCGCGCATCGCCTTCACGAGCGCGTCTTGCACCAAGTCTTCGGCCTCGGTCGGGTTGCGGGTGAGCCGGCAAGCGACAGCGTAGAGCGCGTCGATGTGCGACGCGGCGTCCTCCGCGAATCCGTCTCGGGCTTTGGGGGCATCGGGGGAGGACTGAAAGCTCATCCGGTCACATCGGCCTTTCTGAGTGCGTAACCGGCGAAGTTCGTTGGCCATTCCACGACTTTTTGGCAAAACGCCGGTTCGTCCAACGTGGGTCGCGACACGGTGGCACGCAACCCGCGACCGCTCAGCGGTCGGGAATCGTTGGAGAAACGTCGGTGGTGGGGCGCGAGCGGTTGCACTCGACCCGGAGACACTGCACGGGCTGGGCCGCGCTCACCGTGGCCGGCACTGCGCGCCCGCGCAGTCCGCGTCAGTCCTTCTTGCTCGCGTCGCGGTCTTCGACGCTCTTCAGCTTCGCCTCGAGCTCCTCGATGCGCGCCGAGAGGCGCTTCACCTCGTGTTGGAGCTGCTGCCACGGCATGACGCTCGGCAGGACCGCCTTCACGCGCTCGTCGATCTTGTGCTGCCAGTCTTCGAGCGTGCCCTTCGCCTGGTCGACGAGGCTCGCCTTCTCGCTCGCGGCAGCGTCGGACTCCTTGTCCTTCTCGGGCTTGGCCTCGGCCTTCACCGAAGCCGGCGCCGGCGGCTCGCTCTTGGGCGCGCCGGGGACCTCGCTGCCGCGCGCGCCCGGGATCAGCCGGCCGATGGGGCCCTCGCGCAGGTCGCTCACGAACTTCTCGGTTCGGGTGTGGATGAGATCCTTCAGCGTCTGCAGCGGGACGGTGCGGCTGTTGGCCTTCTTCTCTTCGTAGATGATCTGCGCCAGGGTGACCTCGGTGAGGTCCTCCTTGGTGTTGTTGTCGATGATCTGCACCTCCTCGCCGCCGCGCACCATCTCCGCGATCTGCAGGAGCGTCACGTACCGCGAGTCCTTGGTGTCGTAGAGCTTGCGGTTCGAGTAGCGCTTGACGACGCGTCGACCAGGGCTCTCGGCTTGGGTGGCGGTCGGCGGCTCGGGCTTGGATTCCACGCGGTCACTCCCTGTCCGAAGGCGATGCACGGAGGCGAAAGAAGGATGTGGTGCGACGCGCCCCCGCGGGTTTCAGGATACACTAACGCGGAGAGTCAAGGAGAGCATCGGTCTAAATGCCCGAAAATGCGAGCATATCCGGCGATCCGATCTTGACGCTCCGTGGCGTGACGGCCCGCTACGAGGGGGCCAGCGGTGACGCGCCGCTCCTCGACGTCTCGCTCGAGGTGCGCGCGGGGCGCCACGTCTGCGTCCTCGGGCCGAACGGCGCCGGGAAGACCACGCTGCTCCGCGTCGCGTCGGGTGTGTTGGCCCCCGCGGCGGGCACGGTCACGTTGGCGGGCCGGGAGATGGTCGATCTCGATCGCGTCGAGATCGCGCGCCTCGTCGCCGTCGTTCCGCAGACCGAGCCGATGGCGTTCGGCTTCGCGGTCGAGGAGGTGGTCGCGATGGGGCGCGCGCCTCATCAGGGCGCGTGGCTGCGCGTCACCGAGGAGGACCGCGCGATCGTCGAGGACGCGCTCGCGCGGTGCGACCTCACGCGGCTGCGGGCCCGGCCGGTGCGCGAGCTGTCGGGCGGCGAGCAGAAGCGCGTCGCGATCGCGCGCGCGTTCGCCCAGCGGCCCCGGCTGCTCTTGCTCGACGAGCCAGCGGCGATGCTCGACGTCGCCCACCAGATCGCGCTCTACGATCTCGTCGACGAGGCGGTGAAGGGCGGCCTCGCGTGCGTGTCGGTCGTGCACGACCTGAACATCGCCGCCCAATACGCCGACGAGGTGCTCCTCCTCGCCGCCGGAGGTAGGGTGGCCGGCCTCGGCACCGTCGACGAGGTGATGACGTACCGCAAGCTCCGCGAGGTGCTCGCGGCCGATCTCTACTGCGGGGAGAACGATCTCACCGGAGCGCGATTCTTCTTGCCGATGCGCGGTCGTCGCGACGCGTGACGCCGACGCCTCCTCCTGCGCGGGCGGCGCCTTCGTGAGCGTGTGGCGCCCGGGGCCACCCACGCCGAAGCCGTCGCCGGTCGCCGCGCCGTCGCCGCGCTTTCGCCCGTCGCCACGCCCACACCCTCGCCATCGTCGACCGCCCGTGAAGAGCAGGACGCGCCCGCGAGCCGAGGAGCTCGCCGATCGCCAGCTCGCCGACACGCTGTGAGCGTCAGCGCATCGCTTCGCGCGCGAGCCGGTCGAGCTCCGAGTCGCTCGTGATGCCGGTGCGCACGGCCACGATCTTGCCGTCCTTGCCGATGATCACGAGGGTCGGGAGGTTCTCGACGTGGAAGGCGCGCGCGATGCGGTTGCCCTCGTCGAAGGCGATGGGGAAATCGAGCTTCGCGTCGCGGGCGTACGCGGCGGCGTTCCCCGCTTCGTCGCTCGTGTTGACGCCGACCACGACCAGGCCCGCGTCGCGGTAGCGTGCCGCGACTCGCGCGACGACGGGCAGCTCCGCGCGGCACGGACCGCACCAGGTGGCCCAGAAGTCCAGGATCACCGCCTTGCCGCGGTGCTCCGTCAGCTTGAAGCGCCCGGTCGCGTTGGTGACGTACGCGGCCTCGGCGTCGGGCGCGTCGGCGCCGATCTGCCGGGCGGCGACGAGGCGAGGCATGAGCGCGAAGCCGGCGAGAACCGCAGCGAAAACAAAGGCAACGGCCACACCGTAGAGGGGGCGATCCCCGTCGGCGGGCGCGGGGCCCTTCGAGTCGGTGCGGCTTTGGGCCATGTAGCTCTTTGTAGCACGTTCCACGGGGCCAGAAGACGCGCTAGATAGCTCGAGCGATGAGCCAAGCGGTGCCCGAGCCCCCTGCGAGCACCACCCACGTCCACACGGCGCCCAAGGTGTCGGGCCCGGGTGATCTCGCGAAGCTCGCGCTCGGCGCGCTCGGGGTGGTGTACGGCGACATCGGGACGTCGCCGCTCTACGCGATGAAGGAGTGCTTCGAGCCGGGCCACGGGATGGACCCGTCGCGCGCGAACGTGCTCGGCGTGCTCTCCCTGTTCGTGTGGTCGCTCACGCTCGTCGTCGTCGTGAAGTACCTGTCGTTCATCATGCGGGCCGACAACAAGGGCGAGGGCGGGATCCTCGCGCTCCTCGCGCTGCTGAAGCCGCGCCGGAGCGAGAAGCCGGTGATCGGTCTGCCGATCCTGGTGCTCCTCGGTCTGTTCGGCTCGGCCCTCCTCTACGGCGACGGGATGATCACGCCGGCGATCTCGGTGCTCAGCGCCGTCGAGGGCCTCGGCGTCGCCACCAACAAGCTCGACCCCGTCGTCGTCCCGATCACGGTGATCATCCTCATCGTGCTCTTCGTCGTCCAGAAGCGCGGCACCGCGGGGATCGGCGCGGTGTTCGGGCCGGCGATGCTGCTGTGGTTCGTGGCGATCGCCGCGGCGGGGATCCCGTGGGTGCTGCGGCAGCCGGAGGTGCTCCGCGCCGTGGACCCCCGCTACGCGATCAACTTCATGCTCCACCACAAGTGGCATGGCTTCCTGGTGCTCGGCTCGGTCGTCTTGTGCATCACCGGGGGCGAGGCGCTCTACGCCGACATGGGCCACTTCGGGAAGAAGCCGATCCGCTGGGCCTGGTACGCCGTCGTGCTCCCGGCGCTCCTCTGCAACTACTTCGGCCAGGCCGCGCTCTACCTCGCCAACGAGGGGCACCCCCCGGAGCACCCGTTCTACGGGCTCGTGTCCGGCTGGGCGCTGTACCCGATGGTCGGGATCGCGACGGTGGCGACGGTGGTGGCCTCGCAGGCGCTGATCAGCGGCGCCTACTCGCTGACGCAGCAGGCGGTGCAGCTCGGCTATTGCCCGCGCGTCACCATCAAGCACACCTCGGGCAGCGCCGAGGGCCAGATCTACGTCCCCGAGGTCAACAACGCGCTCATGGTCGCGTGCGTGACCCTCGTGCTCGTCTTCCAGAAGTCGAGCAACCTCGCGGCGGCCTACGGCATCGCGGTCACGGGCACGATGAGCATCACGTCGCTCCTCTTCTCGGCGGTCGCGGTGTCGCGGTGGAAGTGGCGCCCGGTCTTCGTCTTCATGCTCGTGGGCGGCTTCATGATCATCGACCTCGCGTTCTTCGGCGCGAACGTGGTGAAGCTCAAGCCGAGCCCCGAGCACCCGATCCAGGGCGGCTGGTTCCCGCTCGTCGTGGGCGCGGTGATCTTCACCGTCATGACCACGTGGAAGCGCGGGCGCGAGGCGCTCGGCGACTTCATCCGCTCGGCGACCTTGCCGCTCGACATGTTCATGGCCGACGTCACCGCCACGAAGCCCCATCGGGTGAAGGGCACGGCCGTGTTCATGACCTCGAACCCCGAGGGCGCACCGCCGGTGCTCTTGCACCACTTCAAGCA
>JAEUKG010001223.1 GCA_016794325.1 Myxococcales bacterium
GCCGCGATCGACGTGGCGCGCGCCCAGGCCGACGCGGGGCGCATCACCGAGCTCGCCTCGATGCTCTCGCGTGCGCTGGAGCCGCTCCAGGATCCTTACGAGCAGCTCGACGGGCTCCTCGCGGTGCACGCGGCCCTCGGAGCCCTGCCGGCGGGGGCGAAGGCGCGCGAGGGTCGCGCGGCGATCGCGGCGCGGTGCCGCGAGCTCGCCGTGCGCCTCGACGCGCGTCTCGACTCGCCCCACCACGCCGCCGACGTCGCGGCGCGGCTCGCCTGATCGGCGAGGATCAGGGCGCGACGACGTCGCCGAGCGACATGTCGACGTGGATGCGCGCCGCGCGGCGCGCGGTGTAGGGCTTCTTCAGTCCCTTGTGGGCCGCGGCGCGCACCGGATCGTCGGCGCGGCGGGCGAGCGCCGCTCGGTAGTCGCGGTCGGCGGCGGCGCGATCGCCGAGGAGGTCGTGGGCGCGGGCGCGCCAGAGGTGGAAGCTCGCGACCCGCTCCTCGTGGGCGTGGCCGAGCTCGATCGCCCGGGTGAGCGATCGGAGCGCCGACTTCGCGTCGCCGCCCTGGAGGGCGAGCAGCCCGGAAGTTGCATGATACACGGGTTGCTCCGGCGCCAGCGACGTCGCGCGGTCGAGGGCGGCGCGGGCGGCGCCGACGTCGCTCGCGTCCATGTAGGCGACGTAGGCGTCGCGGAACGCGGCGAAGGCGGCGTCGGCGCTGGCCGTCTCCGGCTTCGCCACCGGCAGGTCGCCGAGGTCGGGCGCGTAGTCTTGGCGGCCGAGGTGGAACGGGGCGAACGTCTGCCGGCTGGTGGGCGCCTCGCCGGTGCCGACCCAGAAGGCGCCGTCTTCGGGGCGGAAGACGACCGACCCCACCGTGAGCACCATCGCGATGCTCTCGGCGACGCGGCACGCGCCGGCGCCGGTGTCGCCGAGGATGTTCGCCATCGCCTTCGGATCGAGCCCGCCCTTCTCGTCGAAGAGGCGCTCGTTCACCCGCACGTAGCGCGCGTGGTTGTGGCGCCAGTACGCGCCGTAGAGGTTGGCCTCGGTGTCGCCGAGCTCGCGATCGAGGTAGATGTTCGCGTAGCCGAAGGTGGTGTCGCGCGCGCCGCTCCGCCGCGGCGCCTTGCGCGCGGGGCTCTCTTCCCAGCAGAGCACCGCCTTCTCCTTCGCGCTCGTGACGAGGTAGGTCCAGCAGCCGATGTGGGTGTACGACTCGAGGATGCGCTCGGCCTCGGCGAGCGTACGCGCCTTGCGCATCACCTCGTCGCCGACGACGGCGATGGGGGTGCCCCCGAGCTTCGACTCGGCGGTGAACATGTGCTGGTGCACGGTGAGGGTGAGCCCCGCCTCGTTCATCGCGGTGACGCCGCCCATGGGCACGCCCGCCGCCGACACCGAGACGTAGCGGAGGCCGTCGTCCGGCTCGTGGAAGATGACGGTGGCGGTGGACGGCCAGGTGCTGACCCCGTGGTAGTCGAAGTTGCGGGCGTGCAGGAGCCGGCCGTCGGTGGTCGCGTCGCCCCACGCGACCGCGCTCGTGCAGCCGATGCCGAGCGAGAGGCGGTGAGCGACGGCGGGCCCGGGCGCGCGGAGCGCGATCATCTTCGACGCGA
>JAEUKG010001246.1 GCA_016794325.1 Myxococcales bacterium
TCATCGTGACCATCGCCCCGTCGGCGGGGTGATCGCGGAGCGGCAGCCAGCGCCGCGCCTTCTGCGGCCACGAGAGGCTCGCGAACACCGTCTTCTGGGCGCGGCTCGTGTGCGCGACCATGAGCCCGCCGAACCCTCCGAAATCGTTCCGATCTTTGCCGTCGGCCTGGAAGAACGCGCCCCGGTACTCGACCGTCACCGTGAACGACTGCCCCTTCGCCACCTTGGCCGGCAGGTCGACGACGAGGAGCGCGCCCTCGCGCCGCGACGTCGCGCGCCGCGCGCCGACCTTCACGCTCGTGATCTCGTTGCCGTCGAAGTCGAGGGCGAGCGACTCGAGCGCGCGCGTCGCGACGTACGTCCCCTTCACCTTCGCGGCGTAGGCCTCGCGACCGCGCGTGGCGTCGACGGCGGTGAGGTCGATGTCGTAGCCGATGGCGTCGACGTCCGGCAGCGTCTCGTCGTACCCGGCGACGCGCGCCCCGTGGAAGCTCGAGAGATCCTCGTCTTCGGTCGCGGCCTCGCCGCCGTCGTCGGCGGCGCAGGCGACGATCGCGGCCGAGGCCGCGAGGGCGGCGGCGAGCCGGCGCATCATCGGGCGAGGACCTTGATCGTGGGGCGGCCGGGGGCGTGGACGTTGTCGACCTCGCCGTCGACCACCCGCATCGAGTCGGTGGCCTTGGCGGTGCCGAGGAGCGTCTTGTAGCTCGGCATCGAGCCGTCGATGAGCTTCGACACGAACGCGCCCTGCGACGCGCCGCTCTGCCACTCGGGGGCCTCGAGGCCGTTCGTGATCATGTCGAGGTTCTTCGAGCCGCCGTCCTTGAGGGCGAAGAACCCCTCCTCGTAGTAGTTGTAGGATACACAGCTGTCGAAGAAGAGGAGCTGGTAGCCGCCCGAGAAGTCGCTCGCGCGGAAGTTCGAGGGGTCGAGCGGGCCGTAGCCGATGTACGAGTGGCCGTTGTAGACGACGACGTCGCTCTTCTTGGTCGCGCGCTTGTGGGGCGCCGGGTCCTCGTCGGCGCCGAAGTAGGTGTCGAGCTGGATGACGAAGTCCCGGGGCGCGGCGCCGCCGACGGAGACGCTCACCGGCTTCTCGAACGTGACCCAGTGGCGGTCGAGCTTCTGCCCGACCTTGGTCTTGAGCTCCTTCTTCTCGGCGGCGGAGAGGCCGGCCGGGTAGCCGACGTCGTACACCGTCCACTTCACGAAGTCGGCGAACGAGAGGCCGCTGATGCGCCGGCCGCCGACCGTCACCGTCGACAGGTCCTCGGCGGGCTCGACCGACTTGAGGGTGAAGCCGGGGTGGGCCTCGAAGATCACGCCGAGCGAGTCCATCCACTCGTAGTAGCCGCTGTCGGCGACCGCGTCGGGGGCGTGGTCGTGGTTGAGGCGGCCCGCGATCATCGACACGACGAGGCGGCCGTCGGCGACGCCGCCGGAGAAGAGCCGGTGGTACTCGGGGTAGGTCGCGCCCGCGTTCGTCTTCTTGGCGGTGAGGGCGAAGGTCACGGGCAGGAAGAGCCGATCGACCTCGGCCTGCGCGACCTCGTTCTTGGGGTCCGCGAGCCGCTTCTTCTGGCCGTCGATGACCTTCTGCTCGGCGTCGATGGCGCGCTTGCAGGCGGCGCGCGACGGGTCGAAGTCGTACCAGAGCAGGCCCCCGGCGGCGTCCTCGCGGGCCTCCTTGTCGTTCTTGGTGCAGGCCTCGACCACGCGGCGCGTGCTCTCGGGCGCGTCGTAGCCGGTGCCGAGGAGCGCCGACGGCATCGAGGTCTTGCGCGCCGCCTTGACGGGGACGACCGCGTTATCCACGTACGTATAGCGTACCTCGAGCCGCTCGCGACCGCGGTCGCCGGGGCGGTCGGGATCGATCGCGCGCACGCTCCGCTTCTTGAAGGTGGCGGGGTCGACGTCCTTGACCTCGCGGCTCTGCACCGCCATCTCCTGCGCGAGCAGCGCGCCGAACGCGGTCTGCGTCTGCTTGCGCACGGTGCGGACGATCGCCGCGTCGCTCGCGCCCGGGTCGACGAAGACGACGCCCTCGAAGCGGAGCTCGCGGCCGCGCGCGGTGAGGCTGGTGAGGTCGTCCTCGTCGCCGGCGGCGGCGCCGTCGTCTCCAGGGGCGCAGCCCACCGACAGCGCGAGCGCCGCGAGCCCCACCCCGAAAATGCCTGCCGTCCGTCCCATGGAAGAACCCTCCGCCAGAGCTGCAAAGCAACAAGGGGGCCACGTAGGATTCTCGCCTACATCCTCCTACTTCGTGGAATGGGGCCCAAAACGAGCGCAGGTGGTGGATCGACGGACCTCCACGCCGCAGCCCAACCCCCTTACGGCGGAGGCGCTCGGCCTGGTAGCGTCGGTCGGGTCGCATGGCCGCCCCCTCCACGTCCGAAGAGCCGACGAAGTCCCCCGTGGCCGCGATGGGGGCCGCGGTGCTCGGCATCGCCGAGACGGCGGGTGGGATGGGCATCCTCTTCGGCAAGATCCTGTCGCGCTTCGTCCCGCCGCGGTTCGACGGGCAGGAGCTCATGAAGAACCTCTACAAGATGGCGGTGAAGTCGCTGCCGATCGTGGTGGTCACCGCGCTCTTCACCGGCGCGATCATGGTCATCCAGGCGGCGACGATCGTGAAGCGCTACAGCGCCGAGGGACTGCTCGGCTGGGGCGCGGGCTTCGGCACCCTGCGCGAGATCGCGCCGCTCCTCACCGCGCTCATGATCTCCGGCCGCGTCGGCGCCAACCACACCGCCGAGCTCGGCACCATGGTCGTCACCGAGCAGCTCGACGCGCTCCGGGTGCTCGCGATCGACCCCATCGGCTTCCTCGTCGTGCCGCGCTTCGTCTCGATCGTCGTGACGCTGTTCATGATGACCCTCTTCGCCGACGCGCTCGCGCTCTTCGGCGCCGCGTACACGGGCAAGGCCCTGCTCCGCGTCGACCCCGTCACCTTCTACAACGGGCTCACCGGGGGGCTCCTCGGCTTCGGCGACGTCGGGCACGGGCTCATCAAGAGCGTCGTGTTCGGCATGGTCATCGGCCTCGCGAGCTGCCACTTCGGCCTCGCGACCAAGGGCGGCGCGCCCGGCGTCGGCCGCGCCGTCAACGCCCAGGTCGTGGCGAGCGCCGCCGGCGTCTTCGCCCTCGACTACGTGACGAGCTTCCTCCTCGGCTGAGCCCCCGCGATCAACGGTACGGGGCGCTCGGGCCGCCGGGCCTCGGCAAGCCGGCGAGGTGGAACGCGACGAGCTGCGTCGCGCCGAACACGAACGCCGCGTCGTACGGGCTCGCGAGGGGCGAGGGTATGCGGGCGAAGAGCCCCTCGTCGTCGATCTGGAGCTCGGCGCTCCGGGCCGCGAGCTCGGTGAGCGCGTGGCGCATCGGGTGGTCGAGGGCGAGCCGGTTGCGGGGCGTGGGATCGTGGGAGCGCACGGCGAGCACGGAGTCGAACGCGGGCTCGCCGAGCAGCGGCGCGAGGGGCGCGAACATCGCCTCGAGCGGCCCGCGCACCTGCCGCACGATGGCGAGGCCCCAGCCGAGCGACGTCGGGAAGCGCGCCTTGATCGCGGTGAAGACCTGCCCCGGCTCCGCCTCGTGGGCGAGGGTGAGCGCGCACCCGCGCGGCGTCCCGTGCGCGCGCACCTCCGGCGGCGACAGCGCGAGCCCGGCGCGCTCGGCCGGCTCCCGCCACGCCTCGAGCGCCTCCGCCTGCTCGCGGCTGGGCCCGAGCGTCGCGCGCGCCCCCGCGAGCGCGCTCGCGAGCCCGACGGCTGCGTCGAGGCGCGGCGCGAGCGCGCTCGCGCGCACCTCATATCCTGAAACGGATATCACGACCACGCCGTCCGTCACGAGCACGGAGGGCGCGCTCGCGAGCGCCTCCGCCGCGTAGCCCGCCGGCAGCGCGTCGAGGAGCGCCTCGGCGGAGGCGGCGTCGCGGGCGCTCGCCACGAGCGCGCTCGCAGCGGCGGCGTCGCGGAGGCGCACGCCGCCGAGCGGCGGCGGCCAAGGCCCCCGGGTCGCGGCGTAGAGCCCCACGCCGAGCTCGGGCCGCACCCGCGCCACGACGTGGGTGGCGACCCCCGTCGGCCCCTCCTCGATCACCGCCGCGACCTCCACCCCCGAGCGCACGCCGAGCATCGCGCGCTCGGCGACCCCGGGCGCGGCGGGGCCGAGGGCGCGCTTGAGGGTCGGGAACGCCGCGCCGGCGAAGCCCGCCGCGGGCCTCGCGCGGAGCGCGGCTGGGGTGAGCCCGAGGGCCTCGGCGGACGGACGCCACTCGACGTGTGACACGCCCCAAGTGTAAGGTCGACCGCGGAGCGATGGCGGAGGTAGACACATCGGTCGGGGAGCTCCCCGAGGCCCCCGAAGAGCTCGGGCCCGTCGGCTTGCTCGGCGCAGCCGCGATCGACCTCGCGATCGGCGCGCGCGACCTCTACTCGGTGTTCGTGCGCACCTTGTACTACTCGGTGCGCGGCAAGCGCGAGAAGGGCGCCTTCGCCCGCCAGCTCTACGAGATCGGCAACAAGTCGCTCTTCTTCATCTCGATCACGATGGGCTTCATCGGGATGATCCTCGTCTACCAGTCGGGCCTCCAGGCGAAGCGGGTGGTGCCCGACTACACGATGCTCGGGGCGACCTACATGGAGCTCCTCGTCCGCGACTTCGCGGCGTCGATCGGCGCCCTCATGCTCGCCACCCGCGTCGGCGCGGGCATCGCCGCCGAGATCGGCTCGATGGTCGTCACCGAGCAGGTCGACGCGCTGCGGATGTGCGCCGCCGATCCCATCGATTTTCTCCTCGTGCCGCGCTTCAAGGCGAGCATCATCATGACGACGGTGCTCATCGTGTGGGCGGGCACCGTCGCCTTCTGCGCCGGCGCCGCCACCGCGTATTTCGCCTTCGACGTCGCCCCCCAGACCTTCTTCAACCCGCGCCTCGTCGACGCCGGCGACCTCACCATCGGGCTCACCAAGTGCCTCGCCTACGGCGCGGCGATCCCCGTCGTGAGCGGCTACTGCGGCCTCTCGACCTTCGGCGGCTCCGAGGGCGTGGGCTGGGCCACCACCCGCGCCGTCGTGAACACCTCGCTCGCGATCATCATCCTGAACTTCTTCATCTCCGGCGCCGGGTTCCTCGTCTTCCCCGGGTGAGCGCGTGATCCAGTTCAAGAACATCGTGAAGTCGTTCGGGCCGAAGACGGTGCTGAACGACGTGTCGTTCGACGTGCCCAAGGGCGAGGTGTTCTTCATCATCGGCGCCTCGGGCGTCGGCAAGAGCGTGCTCATCAAGCACCTCGTGGGGCTCCTCTACCCCGACGCCGGCGAGATCTGGCTCGACGGCCAGGAGATCAGCAAGTTCGACGAGGTCCAGATGGGCCCGGTGCGGAAGAAGTGCGCGATGGTCTTCCAGCACTCGACCCTCTTCGACTCGCTCACGTGCGCCGAGAACGTCGCGCTGCCGCTGCGCAAGCACAAGAACATGTCGGTCAAGCAGTCGGTCGCCGAGGCGAGGAAGCGCCTCGAGGTCGTCCACATGCAGGAGTTCGCCGACCGGCACCCGCCCGAGCTCGGCGACGGCATGCGCAAGCGCGTGGCCATCGCGCGCGCGCTCACCCTCGATCCCGAATACGTGCTCTTCGACGAGCCCACCACGTCGCTCGACCCGGTGAGCGCGCGCCGCGTCGACAAACTGATCCGCGAGCTGTCGTCGAAGCTCGGCGTCACCTCCATCGTCGTGAGCCACGATCTCGTGTCGATCTTCTCGATCGCCGACCGAATCGTGATGCTCTATAAGGGGAAGGTCCGCTTGATGGGGACCCCGGCCGACTTCCGCAACACCAAGGACGAGGTCATCCAGCAGTTCATCAACGGCCGGGCGACCGGCCCCTTCGAGACGTGACGGAGCGAGGCTTCGATGGCGCAGGAACGTTCGATCGAGGTGAAGGTCGGCATCCTCATCCTGGTGTCGCTCGGCATCCTGGTGGGGTTCATCCTCGTGATGAGCGGCCTGTCCTTCGAGAAGACGTACACGGTGTACGTCGACTTCGACAACCCGGGCGGCCTGCAGTCCGGCGCGCCGGTGCGCATCGCGGGCGTCAAGGTCGGCAAGGTCGACGAGATCCGCTTCATGGGCGGCACCATCGACCCCAAGGTCAACCGGCGGGTGCTCGTCCGCGCGAAGCTATCCATCGAGCAGCGCGTGAAGGACGCCATCCACGAGGACGCCGACTTCTACGTCACCACCCAGGGCGTGCTCGGCGAGCAGTTCCTGGCCGTCGAGCCGGGGAGCCCGCAGAAGGCCGTCCTCGCCGAGGGCTCGATCGTGAAGGGCATCGACCCCCCTCGCCTCGACCTCTTCCTCGCGAAGGCGTTCGAGCTGCTCGACACGACCGTCAACGGCATCCGCAACAACCGCGAGCTCATCAGCGACATCGCGACCAGCACCGCGGGCTTGCTCAAGAACCTCAACGTGATCGTGGGCGAGAACAAGGACCGGGTGAACCGCACCGTGGCCAACCTCGAGGCGCTCACCGCCGAGGCCAACCAGCTCACCCACGGCGCGCGCGTCCAATACGTCGACAACCCGAAGATCCACCGCACGATCGACAACGTCGACAAGCTCGCCGCCGATCTCCAGCGCGACTCGGGCCCGATGCTCAAGGACGCGAAGGAGGCGCTCGCCAACGTGAACCGCGTCTCGGGCACGGTCGGCAGCCCCGAAGAGGCCGCCAAGCTCAAGAAGGCGCTCACCGACATCACGGAGCTCGCGACGCGCGCGAACGCCACCGCCGCCGACGCCCAGGCCATCGTCGCCCACATCAAGACCGGCAAGGGCACGGTGGGCGCGCTCGTGATGGACGAGGCGATGTACGACGACGTGCAGGAGCTCGTGCGCGACCTCAAGCACAACCCGTGGAAGTTCTTCTGGCGCGAGTGAGCGAGGCGCGCCCCCCGCGCCTGCGATGACTCGGGTGCGTCCCTGAACGGGCCGACCCGCGACCCCTGGCATCGATCTCGTCCGAGGTCGCGCCGTTGGCGCCTGCGGGTACGCGCTCGAAGTCGGCAGGCGGTTCGGGGTCGCGTGTTCGCGACCCCGCGCGGTCACCCTGCCCCGCCGTCGGAAGGCGGAGGCGCGTCGACCCCGGTGTCCTTTTGTGTGCCGGTGTCCTGCGATGTCGCATCCGGGATCGGTCCACCTTCGGCGGGCTCGCCCCCGTCACCGCCGCCCTCGCCCGCTCCCGCGTCGGCGCCGCCGGGCTGGAAGGGCTTCTGGACCCCCGAGAGGTCGTTCGAGCACACGCGCTTGCCCGCTTGGGGCACGCAGACGAGCCCAGGCTCGCAGTCGGTCGCGAGGTTGCACTCCCCGCCGAGCCCGACGAGGTTGGCGTTGCCGCACGCGCTCGCGAGCCCGGCACCCGCGGCGAGCGCGAGCGCGGCGAGCCTCAGGCGACCGCGGAGGGGACGTGCCACGGCTTCCGTTATACCCGATTTTCACCGAGGGCGCCGGAGGACGCCTCTTTCGCGCAGCCGAGGCGTCAGGCGAGGACGACGAGGACGTCGCCCTCGTTCACGGCCTGCCCCTCGGAGCAGGCGATCTTCTCGACCTTGCCGGCCGAAGGCGCCTCGACCGGCATCTC